>JAUUYV010000005.1 GCA_030590275.1 Porticoccaceae bacterium | reverse complement strand
CTGGTGCCCCGCATTAGCCGTGCACAAAGCATGGACGTACTTTCGTCGATGGCTACACTGGCTGGCTATAAGGCGGTACTACTAGGGGCCGTGGCATCGCCTCGCATTATGCCCATGCTAATGACTGCTGCTGGCACGCTTCAGCCCATCCGCGCTTTCATCATGGGTGCGGGAGTGGCAGGCCTGCAAGCCTGCGCAACCGCAAAACGCCTTGGCGCGGTAGTGGAAGCCTATGATGTCCGTCCTGCTGCCCGCGAACAAATCCTTTCGGTGGGCGCCAAACCCGTCGAACTCGACCTGGAAACGGAATCCAGTGAAGGCAGTGGCGGTTACGCAAAAGAGCAAAGTGAAGACTTTATCCAACGTCAGCAGGAATTAATGACTGCTGTATTGGCGGAACAGGATCTGGTTATTACCACTGCAGCCGTACCCGGCGCAAAATCTCCCATACTGGTTACGGCCGATATGGTAAAGGCCATGAAACAGGGCGCAGTGATCGTCGATCTGGCTGCAGAGCGTGGCGGTAACTGCGAACTCACCAAACTCGGTAAAACCGTCGTTAAGCATGGCGTGACGATTATAGGACCAGAAAACCTGGCTGCCACTATCGCCAATCATGGTAGCCAGATGTACGGCAAGAACATGGAAACCCTGCTTGGTCATATCATTGACGAAGAAGGTAATCTCAAACTCGACTTCGAAGACGAGATCATCTACGAAACCGTGATCGCCCATAACGGCGAGGTACCACATGCGCGGATGCGCGATCTGTTAGGCCTCCCGGCTCTTGCAGTAAAAGAAGAAACTGTCGATGCGCCTGAGGCCATCGATTCCGAGACTGATAACAGTGAGGGAGATGCCTGATGGAAGCTATCATAATTTTAGTCGCCCTGTTTGTACTCGCCCTTTTTCTTGGCGTAGAACTCATTACTAAAGTACCCCCAACCCTGCACACACCCCTGATGTCCGGGACTAACGCTATTTCCGGGATAACCCTGGTCGGCGCACTGCTTGCAGCAGGTGCCGACGCAAGTTCTGTGTGGGTTAACTTCCTGGGTTTCCTGGCCGTATTTATGGCCGCGGTAAATGTTGTTGGTGGCTATAGAGTAACCAACCGCATGCTCGCCATGTTCAAGCGCAGAGATTGAGGTAAGGGATTATGAGTAAAGAATTTGTCGATATTATCTATCTGATCTCTGCGGTTCTGTTCATCCTCGGAATCAAGGGACTAACCAAGCCCAAGACCGCGGTGCGCGGAAACACACTGTCTGCCATCGGTATGCTGTTAGCGGTTGTCGTTACCCTGGTTCACCGCGACATCACTAGCTATTCCTGGATCTTTTTTGGCCTGCTTCTCGGAGGCAGTGTTGGCTGGGTAGCCGCCAAAAGAGTGCAAATGACGGCGATGCCTCAAATGGTTGCGCTCTTGAATGGCCTGGGCGGTGGTGCCTCGTTGGCCCTGGCGGTTGCTAGCCACATCATGACTCTGGGGGGCACCGGCTACGGAGAGGGGCTGGCTGGATCATTGAGCGTACTCTTCGTTCTATTGGCAACGGCCATTGGCGCGGTCACGCTGAGTGGTAGTGGTGTTGCCTTTGCAAAATTGCAGGAGCTAATTTCTGGTCAGTCCATCGGTTTCTCTAATATGAAACTGCTGAATGCCTGCTTATTTAGCTTCGTCGTGCTGATGTTAATCGTCCTCAGTGCGAGTCCTGGCGGCAGCTTCCTGTTCACCTTACTGGTAGTTGCTGCACTGTGTCTGGGCCTCAGCCTGGTACTGCCTATCGGCGGTGCCGACATGCCTGTGGTGATTGCGCTGTTGAACTCCTACTCTGGTATTGCTGCCGCCATGGCGGGCTTCATCATGGGTAACACCGTATTGATCGTAGCCGGCTCTCTGGTCGGTGCATCGGGCCTTATTCTGACCCAGATTATGTGTGTCGCCATGAACCGTTCTCTTACCAATGTACTCTTTGGTGTGATGGCGGAAGGCAGCGAAGCCATTGATGCAGACGAAATCTACGAAGGTAAAGTAACCAGCGCTCAACCGGAAGAAATCTCCATGATTCTGGAAACCGCAAAACGCGTGGTTATCGTGCCTGGATTCGGCCTCGCTATGTCTCAGGCCCAACACGCAGTTCGCGAACTGACCGACGTACTGGAAGACAGAGGTGTGGAAGTGAAGTTCGGCATTCACCCAGTTGCGGGACGTATGCCTGGTCATATGAACGTACTCCTTGCAGAAGCTGAAATCCCCTATGACAGCCTGGTGGAAATGGAGAAGATCAATCCCACCTTCGAAGACACAGATGTCGCCATCGTAATTGGTGCCAACGATGTGACCAACCCCATGGCCAGGGAAGACAAAGGCAGCCCTATCTACGGCATGCCTATTCTCAATGTGGATAAAGCTACCACTGTGGTAGTGATTAAGCGTTCGTTAAGCCCTGGCTTTGCAGGTTTACCTAACCCACTATTTGCAATGGACAACTGTCTGATGGTATTTGGCGACGGTAAAAAATCAGTAATCGATATTACCGCCTCTCTCGATTTAGCCTGATCGCCTCTGGCTTAAAAGCTCAGAACAAAAAAGGCCCCTATTAAGGGGCCTTTTTTATAGGGTTACAAGTACTCTCAAAAGCTTTAGATAAATATATTCAGGCTTCCATAAATGCCAGTAGCTCTCCGGCCTTTTCTTCCATTAAAGCCACGTCGCCCCGACTTTCAACATTAAGTCGAACCAAAGGTTCAGTGTTTGACATTCTCACACTGAAACGCCAATTTTCAAAACACATGCCTAAACCATCAGTTTTATCCATCGACAGAGAATCACTCGCGTAGTGTTGCTCAATCGTATTTAAAACCGCGCTGGCATCTTCCACGGTTCGATTGATCTCGCCACTAACCGGATAGAGTCGCTGGCATTTCTGCAAGAGCTCCGACAGGGGTTTATCCTTACGTGAGAGCAGCTCCACTATCAGCAACCAGGGAATCATCCCACTATCGCAGTAGGCAAAATCGCGAAAGTAATGATGGGCGCTCATTTCTCCACCATAAACCGCGTCATGATCTCTCATGCACTGCTTAATAAACGCGTGTCCGGTCTTACTTTGTACCGCCCTTCCCCCTTTTTGCTCTACGATATCAATAGTATTCCAAATCAAACGCGGATCGTGGACAACAGCCTGCCCCGGCTCTTTACCTAAAAAGGTCTCTGCAAGCAGGCCCACGAGATAATAGCCTTCGACAAAACTGCCGGCTTCATCAAAAAAGAAACACCGGTCGAAATCACCATCCCAGGCAACACCCAGGTCTGCCCCACTGGAACGCACTGCCTCAGCAGTAGCCGCCCTGTTCTCTTCAAGTAAAGGATTAGGCACTCCGTGAGGAAAGTTGCCATCGGGCTGGTGATGAACACGAACAAATTCAAGTGGCAAGTAGGGTTCAAGTAAATCAATGATAGAGCCGGCCCCGCCATTGCCTGCATTGACCACGACTTTTAAGGGAGAAAGTTGCGGTGCATCGATATACCCTAGCAGATGCTCAATATAGGCGCTTTTGTCCTCACTACGAAGTAACTTGCCGCGAACTTCAGCTTTCAGAAACTTACCACTCTCAGTTAATTCCTGAATTTCTGGCAAGCCTGCATCGCCACTAATAGGCCTGGCTCCTTCCCGAACAAATTTGATACCGTTAAAGTTTTTGGGATTATGACTCGCAGTTACCACAAGGCCGCCATCGTAGGGACTATCAGTTCGACCACTGGCAAAGGTGGCAAAGTAAATCTCTTCGGTACCACATTGATCAAGGTGTACTACATCGCAGCCGGTGTCGCGTATACCTTCGACCACGGCATCACATAGTTCAGGGCTAGTAAGACGAATATCGTGCCCAACCACAATACGTTTAGCTTCCAGGTAGGTAGCAAAAGCATGACCTATGCGATAAGCAATTTCGCTGTTGATCTCCTCTGGAACCCGCCCCCGAATATCGTAGGCTTTAAAACAGCTTAAAGCAGGCATTACTTCCTCATCGCCGGCAAATAAATATTTTGGTAAACAAAGTTGGTAGCCTCGACAAAGCCGTCGACACTACCACAATCAAAACGCCGACCCTTAAATTTGTAGGCGTAGACTTTGCCTGCCTTTGCCATTGTTAATAGCGCATCAGTCAATTGCAGTTCACCATTTTTACCCGGAGACGTATGACGCAGCACCTCAAAAATATAAGGGGATAAAACATAACGCCCGATGATTGCCATATTGCTAGGAGCATCTTCAGGATCCGGTTTTTCAACCATATCGGTAATACGATATAAACCCGGCTCTTCCTCTTCGCCAGCAATAACCCCAAATTTTGAAACGTCTTTTTCATCGATCTCCTGAATCGCAACTACCGAGCATCCAGTTTTGCGATAAATCTCTACAAGTTGAGCCATAACACCGGGCCCATCGTTCATACATAAATCATCAGCCAGCACCACACCAAATGGCTGGTTGCCAATGAGGAGTTCTCCTGTAAGCACCGCGTGACCCAAACCTTTCATTTCGGATTGCCTGGTAGTAGAAAAACTACCTTGCTGAATGAGCTCCCGCACACTGAATAAGGCCTGTTCTTTGTCAGTCCCGGCTATCTGGTGCTCCAGCTCGTAGCTGGTGTCAAAGTGATCAGTAATAGCCCGTTTCCCCCGGCCTGTAACAAAGCAGATTTCGTCCAGACCCGCCGACAACGCCTCTTCTACCCCATATTGCACCAGGGGTTTATTGACCACCGTTAGCATCTCTTTAGGCATGGCCTTGGTAGCTGGGAGAAAGCGGGTACCATAACCCGCAACCGGAAACAGGCATTTTTTTAACATGTAACAAGATCCTATTGGTAAAGGAAAAACATAGAGCGACTACGTCTATACTATGGCTGACTAGATAAAATTTTCAAACTCAATTCTTATTGACAGGTCCCACCTGTCAGGCTTAACAACCACACTACCGACGCTCTAATAATAACATTACCACTCCCGGACGTACCCTCGAAAGCTTGGCATCTATCAAGATTCGGGATCAAATTATCTTATGAGCCTGCCTCGTAGCTATTGAACTCATCAGAGCTGCGTTCGCTCAATAGCTCAGGTAAAATAAGGCAGCGTACATTAACCAGAGAGAACTTATGCCAGACCAAATAGCGAGCAAGCGAAATCAAAGTAGTTTCACTCGCGAAGAACTGCTCGCTTGTGCCAGTAGCCAACTTTTTAATTCAAACTCCGCGCAATTGCCAGACGGGCAAATGCTAATGAGGGATCGCGTTACACATATCAGCAGCACGGGAGGTGCGTTTGGTATGGGCGAAGTCGTAGCCGAATTCGACATTCATCCGGACCTGTGGTTTTTTGGGTGTCACTTTATCGGCGACCCAGTTATGCCAGGCTGCCTGGGCCTCGATGCTCTCTGGCAATTGACCGGGTTTTTCCTTACCTGGAGAGGTAACGATGGCCACGGTCGAGCGCTGGGCTCAAAAGAAGTAAAGTTCTTCGGGCAGGTCTTACCGACTGCGAAAGTACTCACCTACCGGCTCGATATCTCCCGAGTTGTCGAGCGGAAACTCGTCATGGCAATAGCCGATGGTTCAGTTTCCGTAGACGGACAGGAAATTTATACTGCTAAAGGCCTGCGGGTCGGTGTGTTCCAGTCCACAGACAACTTCTAAAATCCGCTGTACAATAGTCGTTGGATAAGGGCAGCCCTTCGAGCATAAAGGACGTAGTAAGAGGTAAAATATGAGACGAGCCGTTATCACCGGAATGGGTGTAGTTTCCTGCTTAGGGAACGATGTAAACAGCGTAACCCAATCCCTCCGCGAGGGACGTTCAGGCATTCGGACCATACCGGATTACGAAACGATGGGGCTTAAAAGCCAAATTGGTGGTCAAATCGATATCGACGCCAAAAGCCACATCGACCGTAAAGACTTGCGCTTTATGGGCAACGCTGCCATCTATGGCTATGTTGCCATGCAGCAGGCAATAGACGATTCCGGCTTAAACCCTGAACAAGTATCAAACCCAAGAACCGGGATTATTATGGGTTCCGGGGGCATTTCCGGGGAGAAATTTGTCGAGTCTGTCGACACACTACGAGCAAAAGGCGTGAAGCGCGTGGGTCCCTATCGAGTCACCCAGGTGATGAGCAGTACCGTCTCAGCCTGTCTCGCAACACCCTTTAAAATACAGGGGGTAAACTACGGCATTGTCTCTGCCTGTGCGACCAGCGCCCACTGTATAGGATCAGCTCTGGAGCAAATCCAGTTTAATAAGCAGGATATTGTGTTTGCAGGAGGCGCGGAAGAGGAACACTGGTCCATGGTGAGCATGTTCGACGCTATGGGAGCGCTCTCGAGCAACTACAATGACACCCCAGGACGAGCCTCTCGCCCCTACGATGCCGACAGGGATGGTTTTGTCATGTCGAGCGGTGGTGGTTGTTTTGTGGTGGAAGAACTTGAGCACGCCCTGGCTCGTGGCGCCACAATTCACGCGGAACTAGTCGGTTACGGTGCTACTTCCGACGGCTCAGACATGGTTGCCCCTTCTGGAGAGGGGGCGGTACGCTGTATGCGCCAGGCTCTGGAGACGGTAGATGGCGGGATCGATTATATAAACACCCATGGCACTAGCACACCCGTGGGTGATGTCATGGAAATCGAAGCAATCCGCAAAGTGTTTGGCGCCAAAACCCCACCCATCAGTTCCACCAAATCTCTCGCTGGCCATTCTCTTGGCGCTGCAGGGGTTCACGAAGCGATCTACAGCTTACTAATGATGCAAAATGACTTTATTGTGGCCTCAGCCAATATCGACAATCTGGACCCTGCTGTAGCCGATGCAAACATCCTTACCGCGCGCATGGATGGAGTAAAACTCGATCGGGTTATGTCTAACAGCTTTGGTTTTGGTGGAACCAATGCTGTACTAGTGCTGGAACGTTATAAGAATTAACCTGCAGACGCTTGTTACCAGGCCATTAACATCAAGTAGGGATAGCACTTCTTCTTGTTTGTATTCGCTACCTTACTACTCGACTACTCGCCTACTCGCCTCCCCCTTAGCTCTTTCTCTTAGCTAAGACCTAAAGCGGGCAGGTGAGAATCAGTTTCTGCAACTTCCATTCTCCAGTTTCACCAGAATTCCCACTTCCCGGGAAACCTCAAATCATCTGACGTCCTTTTAAATAATCGAGCACCTGCTGTACGCAGGCCTCGATATCGTGGGCACCAGCGTCGAGTAATATTTCTGGATTCTCCGGTGCTTCGTAGTCCGAATCGATACCAGTAAAATTAGGTATTTCACCAGCGCGGGCCTTCTTATAAAGTCCTTTCGGATCGCGCTGTTCGCAAACGTCTATCGAGGTTGAGACATGGACTTCGATAAACTCATCATCGTCTACCAGGTCTCGTGCCATCTGGCGCTCAGTACGAAAAGGTGAAATAAAAGCAGTCATCGCTATCAAACCCGCATCGACAAACAACTTAGCTGCTTCTCCAATACGTCGAATATTTTCAACTCGGTCCTCGTTGCTAAAACCAAGGTCCCCATTTAGACCATGGCGAACATTGTCTCCATCCAGCAAATAGCAATGGCGTCCCTGTTCAAACAGCGCATGCTCTAGAGCATTGGCAATAGTGGATTTACCCGCACCACTCAAACCCGTAAACCAGATAACGCAGGGCTTCTGCTCTTTGCGCTTGGCTCTATCTTGTTTGGTAATGACCGACTCGTGCCAGGTAAGATTAGTACTCACAAAATTCCCCTTAATATATTCGAATGGTTACAAAATCGCTCTTTGAACACCCCTTCTCCCAACACAATATTGGGCACCCTGTTAAGTTGAGTGTCCGTTAAAAAGAGTCTTCAAGCTAAAACTTTACATCACAAGCAATGGTAATCCCTAGAAGGGAATATCATCGTCAAAGTTATCAAAATTGCCTGCTGGAGCTTGCTGCATCGGTGGTGATCCACCACCTTGTTGTCCGGAAGACGGCTGTCCTGTAGATTGTTGTCCAGCACCCTGCTTATCATAGGACGAAGCATAATCGCCCCCCCCTGCTCCACGGCTATCAAGCATCTGCATTTCGCTAGCAACAATTTCAGTGCTGTAACGCTTAATACCGTCTTTTTCCCACTCGCGAGTGCGTAAGGACCCCTCAACATACACCTTAGAACCCTTTTTAAGGTATTCCCCGGCAATTTCAGCCAGACGGTTGAAAAACACCACCCGATGCCACTCCGTGCGCTCTTTTTGCTCGCCAGATTGCTTGTCCTTCCAGGACTCACTGGTAGCAATACTAAGATTGGTGACAGCACCGCCACTTGGCATATACCGAGTTTCGGGGTCTTGCCCCAAATTACCGACTAGTATGACTTTGTTAACGCCCCGAGCCATGACCAAACTCCTTATTCAATTCTTTATGAGCCCGCAGTTTACTCCGCGACTTTGAACACGCCAAGAGGGAATTGTCAGCGAAGAAGAATTATAGGGGACGGCCAACAACTCGTTCCAGGTGGGCACTATCCAGGCGTTCATCATCGACTTTTATATAAGTCACATTATGACTCGGGATATGCACCACATCTTCCACTCCCGAAACGACGCCAAGTAACTCGTCGATCTCAATTTTCTCATTCTCCCCATGTTCCAGGGTGAGGCTACGCAGATAGCGCGGAGCCGCCATCGAAAATGCTGCCACCAACCACACCAGGGTACCCACTAAAGCCGCCCAGAACACCGAGGTCAAACCGAAGTTATGTGCCAATAATCCGCCAACCATCCCTCCACCAAAAGCGCCTAAAAACTGGCTAGTAGAATAAACCCCCATTGCAGTACCCTTACTCCCAGCGGGACTAATCTTGCTGACCAGGGATGGCAATGATGCTTCAAGTAAATTAAAAGCCATAAAGAACACTAGCAGGCCCACCACCATAATAAATAGCTCATCATCAGCGCGAGTCATTATCAACTCGGAAACCGCAAGTATTGCAACGGCCCCCACAAATACAGGTTTCATCTTCCGTCGGGTTTCACCGTACCAGATGAATGGCACCATCAAAACAAAACCGCCACCCATCGTTAGCAGATATAGATACCAATGGCTCTCCCGAGCGAGCCCCATTTCCTGCTCCAGCAATAAAGGTACAGAGACCCAGGTTGCCATTTGAGCAAAGTGCAGCACAAAAATACCCAAATTTAAGCGTAATAATTCACCATCGCGAAATACTCGAGACAGCATAGTGGGCAGTGGAATAACGTCGTGACCACGATGATTAAGCGCCGGATTAGGAATAATCAATAGCAATATCAGCATACCCAGCCCAGATAACACCGCGGTCAACCAAAAAACCGCGGGCATTCCCCAGTGAGATGCGACCAGCGGCCCCAGCACCATGGCCAGAGCGAAAGAAAGGCCAATACTCGCCCCCACTGAGGCCATCGCTCGAGTTCGATTTTCTTCCCGGGTCAAATCAGATAACAGGGCCATAATAACGCTGGCAACAGCGCCCGAACCCTGCAGGGCTCGACCCAGCATAATCCCATATATGCTGTCTGATAATGCGGCAATGACACTGCCTGCAGCAAATAGCACCATACCGAGCAAGATCAATTGCTTGCGACCAAAGCGATCTGACGCCAGGCCGAAAGGGATTTGTAATACACCTTGCGTCAGGCCATAAATACCGAGACAGATACCGACGGTAAGCGCACTTCCGCCCGCGTAATCGGAGGCATAAAGAGCCAATACCGGCAAGACCATAAAAAGGCCTAGCATTCGCGTGGCATAAAGAAAGGCGAGCCCCACTAGTGAGCGGGTTTCAAGGCTTGTTAACATGAATAGTTGGCTAATAATAACTACAGGGAATCTCGAGCGGCATTATATGCCAATTTTGAAACTTACTCTCTAATTAGAGGCTTGCTCGCTCCAACAACAGAATCTTTAGCCTGGCACTAATTATGTGACGGTATCGACAGCTCAGGGACCTAAGTTCTCAGGTATGGCAGATCCTTACTTTCATCCGCCAGCGCTGGGTTATATCATAGGATCAGGGCTATATAATGAAAACTCTATGAAACTGTCTTATACATGAAAAACTGGCTAATTAGTCTACCTAGAAGCTGGAAGCGCATTTTAATCATATCCTCTGACCTCTCTATTTTGTGGTTCGCATTGAGCGCTGCGTTTATTATCCGCCTTGGTCCTGCCGAATTCCTCTCGGTAGCTCTTGCCCAGACCCCATTTCAGCAGCATTCCATCGCCTGGCTTTACCTGTTTGTGCCATTGGCCGTGTTCCCCTTTCTGATACAGAGCAACCTTTACAGCACCATCAACCGTTTTAATGGTATAGAAGTAACCGGCTCTATTGTCAGAGCGATAACCCTTGGGCTCGGCACCTTTCTTATTATCGTATTCCTGCTGCCCGCAGACCCCTTTCTGCCGCGGTCAATCCCTATCATATGGTGGGCCTTGAGCGCCGCGATTATGACAACCAGCCGATACTGGATTGGAAAATGGCTCCATGGAGACTCCCTGTCATCGCTCCTTACGAGTATCGCAAGGCCTAACCGCCCCCCCAGTCGAGGTGATCCAGTCACTATCTACGGTGCAGGAATAGCGGGACGTCAATTATTGGCGGCTCTGAAACAAGGCTACCAATATCGAGTGGTCGCTTTTATTGACGATAATCAGGAACTGCAGAAAAAAATCATTGCCGGAGTCCGCGTCTATAACCCCGAACAAATTGATCATTTAATGTCTGCCAAAGGAGCTAAAGAAATTCTGCTGGCTATCCCGTCGGCCAGCCACCAACGAAGAAAACAGATCATCGAAAAGTTTGAACCTTTTGGAATCAGCATTAAAACCATGCCTAGCATGGAGGAGATCGCGCAAGGCAAGGTCCAGATCGCTAGTATTCGGGATATTAGTATCGACGATATCCTGGGTCGCGACCCAATACCCGCAAACCCAGAGCTCTTTGCTCCCTGCATCGAAAACAAATCTGTACTGGTCACCGGAGCAGGCGGCTCCATCGGTGGGGAGCTATGCCGGCAAATCATCTCCGCAGGCCCAAAGCGCCTGATACTCTTTGAGAACTCGGAATACAATCTTTACCGGATTGGTGAAGAACTAAAAGGTATTTACCAGTTCGCAAACGACACCATAGAAATCATATCCATCCTTGGCTCGGTCACTCAGCCACAACGACTCAACGACACGATCCGGAAATTTTCCGTTCAAACCATCTATCACGCCGCTGCCTATAAACATGTGCCCCTGGTTGAACACAACAGTTATGAAGGATTTAAAAATAACGTTCTGGGCACGCTCTACGCGGCTGAGTCAGCCATCCTTAACCAGGTTGAAAGCTTTGTACTAATTTCTACCGACAAGGCAGTACGCCCAGGTAACATGATGGGTGCGACAAAACGCATATCTGAACTCATTTTACAGGCTGTAAGCGTGGAGCCATCCCTAACTTTTTATGACGCAGGGAAGTTTGGTTTGAGTCCAGAGACAAGAGTTATCAATCGCACGCAATTCACCATGGTCCGGTTTGGGAATGTGCTGGAATCATCAGGCTCTGTCATTCCGAAATTTCGTGAACAAATAAGAACCGGCGGTCCAGTTACGGTGACGCACCCGGATATTATTCGCTACTTTATGACCATACCAGAAGCTGCCCAATTGGTTATACAGGCCGGTTCTCTCGGAAATGGTGGTGACGTTTTTGTTCTCGACATGGGACAACCCATAAAAATTGATGAACTCGCGAGAAAATTAATCCAGCTCTCTGGTCTGGTGGTAAAAGATACAAACACCTCTGAAGGAGACATTGAGATAGAACATACTGGACTCCGTCCAGGAGAAAAGCTCTATGAAGAGCTTTTAATAGGAGAGAATGTTTACACCACTCAACACCCCAAGATCCTGCGCGCTGAAGAAACAACTATCAATTGGGCCTCATTAACACCTTTGTTGGAACAGATCGAAACAGCATTTAGCACTAAAGATTACGTCACTGTCCGTCAACTACTGGAAAACAGTAGTGCAATATCCTATCTTCCCACAGACGATATCAGTGACCTTTTATACGAAAAGACGCCAACCAATCATTTGCTGACATCAAGCCAGTAACTCCGATTAACGCCATAGTCTACCAGGCTGGTTCGACGACATAGAGAAAAACACCGCCTTAAGCCCCTCCCCTGGAATAAAATCAGGCCTGTACTCTCGTGCCAGTCGATTAGTGTGGCCCCCAGCCACAAGCGCTAGTACAATTTCGGGTTTGCCTACTGCTTGTCTGGGAGACTTCCAATTATTAAGTCCATCAATCTCCGCGGGGTGCGCACCCACAACCTGAAAAACATCGATCTCGATTTACCCCGTGATAAACTGATTGTGATCACCGGACTTTCCGGTTCAGGCAAATCTTCTCTCGCCTTCGATACGCTATACGCTGAAGGACAGCGTCGTTACGTTGAATCACTATCTGCCTACGCCCGGCAGTTTCTATCTATCATGGAAAAACCGGATATGGACCATATTGAAGGTCTATCTCCCGCTATCTCCATCGAACAAAAGTCGACCTCCCACAATCCCCGCTCTACCGTCGGCACCATCACCGAAATCTACGACTATCTGCGTTTACTCTACGCACGGGCAGGAGAACCCCGCTGCCCAGAACACCAGCGCCCATTGGCAGCCCAGACCATTAGCGAGATGGTCGACCATATCTTAAGCATTGAAGAAGGAACCCGGCTGCTTCTGCTCGCCCCACTTGTCAGGGACAGAAAAGGCGAACACCTCCAGCTTTTTGAAAAATTGCGCAGTAAAGGCTTTATTCGTGCGCGTATCGATGGCACGGTCTGCGAGCTCGACGATCTACCAAAACTGGAAAAGAATAAAAAACATACCATCGAGGTGGTGGTCGATCGCATCAAGGTAAAGCCAGACATCCAGTTGCGCCTGGCGGAATCTGTGGAAACCACACTGGAGTTGTCAGAAGGATTGGCAACTATCAGCTACATGGACGCAGATAACAAATCCGAGCATGTGTTTTCCGCGCGTTTTGCCTGCCCAGTATGCAACTACAGCATCAAGGAACTGGAACCTCGAGTTTTTTCTTTTAACAATCCATCCGGCGCCTGCCCAAGCTGTGACGGCCTGGGCCTACGCCAGTTTTTTGACGTGGATAGAGTGGTCCAGCACCCAGAAGCCTGTATCTCGGAAGGGGCAATTCGAGGATGGGATCGGAGAAATTTATTTTATTACAACATGCTGACCTCGCTGGCCGAACACTACAACTTCGATATCGACACGCCATTTAACAAACTTGCCTCCCATCATCAGCAAATCGTTTTATTTGGCAGCGATGATGAAAAAATCACTTTCAATTACGTCAATGACAGGGGAACAGTATTTAAACGCACTCACTCCTTCGAGGGCATCATCCCCAACATGGAGCGACGCTATCGGGAGACCGATTCCGAAAAGATTCGGGAGGGTCTGGTCAAGTTCCTAAGTACCCAGCCCTGCCCTGAATGCAATGGCCAACGCCTGAACAAAGCCGCTCGCCACGTCTATGTGGATGAAAAAAGTCTGCCTGAGATCACTCGCCTCACCACCGGTGACCTGGCCGACTACTACGAACAACTCAGCTTGCCCGGTCAGAAAGGACAAATTGCCGATAGAATTCTCAAGGAAATCCGCGACCGCCTGCACTTCCTGGTCGATGTCGGCCTCAATTACCTGACTCTCGATCGCAGCGCCGACACCCTCTCAGGCGGGGAAGCCCAACGCATTCGACTGGCCAGCCAGATCGGTGCTGGATTAGTAGGCGTCATGTATATTCTGGACGAACCTTCTATCGGTCTACATCAGCGGGACAACGCCCGATTACTCAAGACCCTCACCCGTCTACGAAATATAGGCAATACCGTCATTGTGGTCGAACACGATGAAGAGGCCATTCGCGCCGCCGATTATGTGGTCGATATCGGTCCCGGAGCAGGCATTCACGGTGGTCAGGTGGTGGCGGCGGGCTCCGTGGACGACATTATTTCTACGGAGCAATCAATTACCGGTGACTACCTGTCGGGACGAAAAGCTATTGCTATACCCAAGAAACGCGTTCCACCAAACCCAAAACTGTGTCTGAAACTTGTTGGGGCCTCCGGCAATAATCTAAAGAACATCGAACTCAATATTCCCATCGGTTTATTCACCTGTATCACCGGTGTTTCCGGTTCTGGCAAATCAACCCTGATTAACGAAACCCTGTACCCGCTGGCTGCAACAGCACTTAACCGAGCGACGACTCTCAAACCCGCACCTCACCAAAGCATCACCGGACTGGAACTACTCGATAAGTGTGTAGACATCGACCAAAGCCCTATTGGCCGCACACCGCGTTCTAACCCCGCGACGTACACGGGTATATTTACTCCGATTCGCGAACTCTT
>JAUUYV010000225.1 GCA_030590275.1 Porticoccaceae bacterium | reverse complement strand
GTAATTTCGCCGATTTGAAAGGCATGTTCTCCCTCATCAGCGAGCAATTTGATGGTGGTGTTAACGCTATTTGCGGGCACGGCGAGCATCATGCCAATGCCGCAATTGAAGGTGCGGTACATCTCTCGTATCTCAATATTTCCGGTGCTGTGGAGCCACTCAAATACCGGTGGTAGCTGCCAGGTGGAGGTGTTGATTGAAGCGGTGCAGCCCTCTGGGAGTACCCGCGGAATATTTTCGATCAGGCCACCGCCAGTGATATGAGCGAGAGCATTGACCGGTGAAGCCTTGATTAAAGCTAATAACGGCTTAACGTAAATTCGAGTTGGTGCGAGCAGGGCATCACTGAGTGGTATCCCCGATAATAATTCATTTGCTGGGTTTATATTGTGGGTATCGAGCACTTTGCGAATCAGTGAAAAGCCGTTGGAGTGAGGGCCACTGGAAGGTAGGGCGATGAGAGCATCCCCGACATTGACGGCTTCGCCATCGATAATCTTATCGTGTTCCACCACGCCTACACAGAACCCGGCGAGGTCGTAGTCGGAGCCCGCGTACATGCCCGGCATTTCTGCGGTTTCGCCACCCACAAGTGCGCATCCGGCAAGCTCACATCCTGCCCCTATGCCTGTTACTACCGCCGCAGCAGTATCTACATCGAGTTTTCCGGTGGCGTAATAGTCGAGAAAAAATAAGGGCTCGGCACCACACACCACGAGATCGTTAACGCACATGGCAACCAGATCGATGCCGACGGTGTCGTGATGGTTCAAATCCATGGCTAAACGCAGTTTGGTGCCCACCCCATCCGTTGCCGATACCAGCACCGGTTCGCGGTAGCCGGTGGGTAATTTGAATAGCGCACCGAACCCTCCCAGCCCCGCCATCACCTCGGGTCGCCGAGTGGCTGCCGCTACATTTTTGATGCGCTCCACCAGTTGGTTGCCCGCGTCGATATCGACACCAGCATCTTTATAGCTCAGTGATGGTGAGGAGTCGGTGGTTGTTTTGGTCATGGTCGGTTTGTTCCTGGGTGAGAGGCTCATGTTGCAAGCGGGTATTTTAACGCGCGGGCTGCCTAAAGTCAGGACGGTGAGCAGGAGCTAGAACTTAAGTTTGTATCCAGTGTATCCCGGCCGGGCACCTGCTAAAATGCAGCTATGAGGAAACCTTGTTTTAGCCGTATGTTTTGTCGTTCAAAGTATTTTTTGGCTTTATTGTTGTTATTGCCTTTCGTAGCTACCGAAGCAGCTATTGTGCCGGATATTTATTCAGCTCGCGTGCAGGTTCTCGACGAAAGTGAGGCTGAGCGCGTACGTGGTATTAGCGCCGGGCTTGCTCAGGTAATCGTCAAAGCCACCGGAAAGTCGAATCTCCTGCAAGATATTGGTGTGAAGGATTTATTAGCTCGTGCCAGGCGTTATGTTAGCGAGTACCGTTATGTCTATCCGGAGCGCGCAGGTTCTGGGAATCCGATATTACAGGTCGAATATCTGGCCATTGATATAGCAGCTGCGCTAAGGGATTTGCAGTTGCCAGTGTGGCCAGCGGATCGTCCGCCTCTGTTGTTATGGATGACTCAAACTAGTGCTAATGATCGAAACCTCGTTAATGCTGAGGCACCAGCTTATCGTTCACTGCTTGCGGCCCTGGTGAATCGTGGAGCAACGATTGAAATTCCATTGATGGATTTAAAAGATCAGCTACAACTGGGTGATCTTTCCATAGAAAACACTTCCCAGCTTGCTTTAGCTTCTGCTCGCTACGACGTCGAACACTGGTTGTTGGTGAATTACCAGGTAGGAGACGGGATTGTTAGCGGGAGCTGGAGTCTAGCTGGTAAGGGCTTGAATTCTCGAGGACTTGTAGAGGCGACTACCCTGACCGGTTTTATGATTAATAGTTCGAATAAGGTAGTGGATCACTATGCTGAAAACTTTTCCTATGCGCCCACCCAGACCACCCGGTTCTTGAATCTGGTGATAGAAAATGTCAACGCTTACCAGGACTATCAGCAGGTGGTGGAGGTATTGAATTCCTTTGAGCTGGTGCGCGGTGTTCAGGTGAGTGCGATGCAGGAAAACGAGCTAAGTTTGAACCTGTCGCTTGACGGTGAGAAGCAGCTATTGTTCGACGCTCTCGGCAGGGATAGTCGATTTACCTATGTCGCTCAGGTGGGGGCTAGCGCTGAGAAGGTTCGTCGTTATGTCTGGGGAGGCCTGTGAATGGCTCGCCAGTTGCCCTTGCCCATTGCCCTTGAAGATGATGCTAGTTTTAGTAACTTTTATCTAGCGGAACGGGGAGATGGTAAAAGCTCTTTATTAGCCGAAGGCGCTTCATTGGCTGAAGGCTCTTTCTCCGCTGAAGGCTCTCGATCGGCTGAAGGCTCTCCCACTATTCAAGGTTGTTCCCGGGCAGAAGCTGTTCAGGTTCTGCTCGCAATGGGGCAGGTTTCCGGGGCTGCTGCGGGGGGGGTCGCGCTGAGTGCAGAGTTTGCCGTCTTTCTATGGGGGCCAGAGGGCAGTGGTAAGACGCATCTGGCACAAGCGTGTTTACGGCAATTTGTTGAAGCGGGGCGGCGAGCTATATATTTACCGCTGCTTGAGTTATTAGATCATCCACCCAACGAGGTATTATCTGGTCTGGATCAGGTCGAAATTGTTTGTGTCGATGACATTAATCTTGTCGCTGGAAACGAGAGCTGGCAGCAAGGTCTATTTGACTTACACAATCGTCTACGGGATAGCGGAGGTAGCTTGCTTGTTACAGGAACCGATTCTCCTGGCAATAGTGGTATTACGCTACCCGATTTGAGCTCCCGGCTAGCAGCTGCTACGGGTTTCGCGCTTACTGCTTACAGTGACGAAGAGCGGATAGACATACTGATTTTTCGGGCCGACCGTCTTGGTCTTTCGTTGAGCAAGGAGGCCGCCTACTTTTTGGTGAACCGGGCGCCTCGGGATCTACACACTTTAGTTGGGTATTTGAAACGACTTGACAGGGATGCGCTTGCCGATCACCAACGCAAACTCACCATACCTTTTATAAAAGCAGTATTTGCTTATTAGCCGACGGTTTGAAATCTATGTGTTCGGCTGATTACCCGTAAACGCCATTTCCCGCTATTAGTTTGGTCCAGTACATTCAAGGCATTGCAGGTAGATGCCTCGGGGGTCGCTGAGACTTTCCAGTGTCTCTATTTGTTGGTTAAATTTGTGGATGCCAGTTTTACTTAACCAGTGCAGGCTAGTAGGTAAGGATAGTTTGTTAACAGTAGCCTGGACGGATGAAGCAAACTCGCTTAGTAGCGCACCGCTATTTTCAATGAGTTGCTTTAAAATTAGCTCGCGAAAATTAAGTGGCAGGCTTAGCGCCTCTACTTCATAGCTGGTGAGTTTCGCGAGTTTTGCGGCTGAGGCCACGGCGTCATCGAGTCCCCCCAGTTTGTCCACCAGGCCTATTTCCTGAGCACGCTTGCCGGTCCATACTCGGCCCTGGGCAATGCTGTCCACAGAATCTACCGTGCTATCTCGGCCCTCTGCGACCAGGGTGAGAAATTCCTGGTAGATGTGATCGACGCTGGATTGAATCACAACTTTCGCCCGGTCGGTCATAGGTCGATCGAGCTGGTACATGTCAGAAAAATCTCCGGTACCCACGCCGTCGCTGTAAATGCCAAGTTTGCCCAGTGACTCTTCAAACGTGGGTATCATCCCAAATACGCCAATAGAGCCGGTGATGGTAGTGGGTGAGGCCCAAATCTCATCGGCGTCGGCAGCAATCCAGTAACCTCCCGAAGCGGCCACAGAAGCCATGGAAACGACAATGGGAATGCCTTTTCCCTGAGTTTATCGCAGTTCCTGACGGATAACATCGGAGGCAAAGGCGCTGCCGCCTGGACTATCGATGCGCATTACCAGAGCTTTTATACTGTCATCTTCTCGCGCAGCAGCAATGAGAGCGGCCAAAGTGTCACTACCAATATCGCCTTCCGGCCGCTCGCCATCGTAAATTACTCCTTTAGCTATTAGTACGCCGACTTTGTGGGGTGATGCTTTGGATGAGGTCGGCTTACGCACATGCCGAAGATATTGATTAAGGTCGACGTAAGCATACGTATTCTTGTCTTTGCCACTGCCCGCGAGGGTTTGAAGATGCTTAAGCATTTGTGGTCGGGTGCTGAGTTTATCGACCAGAAGGTGCTGTAACGCAAGTTGGGCGG
>JAUUYV010000190.1 GCA_030590275.1 Porticoccaceae bacterium | reverse complement strand
GCTCCGGCAGTGAGGACCAGTTCCTCCGGCTCGTATTGGCTGATACCGGAAAACCCGGATAAATCGAGAGTGTGTTCAGCATTGACCGGCCTTCCGATCCCGGTTTTAGAGGCGCTTCCCTGTACTTTCAGCGGAGTCTCGTGGGCATTTGCCCACTGAATGACTTCGATTAATTGTTCTGGAGTCGATGGAGTAAAGATTTCGCTCATAGCTATTTCGCGTGTAGCAAAGGGCTTAACTTAAAAAAAAGCGTTAACTTGAAAGAGGAAGTCATAAGCGCGGCAGATGGGGGAATGGTAGCTCACCGTTGTGCACGTGCATGTGCCCCAGCTCGGCGCAGCGATGTAGCGTGGGGAATACCTTACCGGGGTTAAGGCGGCCATTGGGGTCGAAAGCGCACTTTACCCGCATTTGTTGATCGAGGTCGCCCTCGTCAAACAGCGTACCCATTAAATCCCGTTTTTCCACGCCGATACCGTGCTCGCCGGTGAGTACCCCGCCCACCTCAACACAGAGCCTGAGAATATCGGCTCCGAAAGCCTCGGCCTTTTCCAGTTCGCCGGGGATATTGGCATCGTACATAATCAGCGGATGGAGGTTGCCGTCACCGGCATGAAACACATTAGTAACGCGCAGCCCGTAATCTCGGCTCATCTCGGCCATGCGAGCTAATACGTGGGGCAATTGATGTCGGGGAATGGTGCCGTCCATGCACAGATAATCCGGTGACAGACGACCCACAGCCGGAAAAGCAGATTTGCGGCCCAACCAAAACGTCAGACGTTCTTCTTCGCTGTTGCTAATTCGCATCGAAGTACAGCCCCCTACCCTGGCGAGCTCTGCAATTCGTTCGATCAGGTAATCAACCTCCACCGGGTCGCCGTCGAGTTCTACAATTAACAGTGCTTCGGCATCCAGCGGATAGCCAGCGCCGCAAAACTCCTCGGTGGCAGCGACAATAAACTTATCCATCATTTCCAGTCCGGCGGGAATTATGCCGTCGGCGATGATCTTGTTCACCACCTGCCCGGCCTCCTCGTTACTGGCAAAACCCAGCAGCATTGCCCGTGCGGTTTCTGGGCGCGGCAGAATCCGCACGGTGACTTCGGTAATAACACCCAATAAGCCTTCGGAACCGGTGAGCAGGCCCAGCAGATCGTAACCCTCGGCATCCATGTGCTGTCCGCCAAGCCGGATAATGCTGCCATCCATTAAGACCATTTCCAGGCCCAGAATATTATTGGTGGTCATGCCGTATTTAAGACAGTGCACGCCGCCCGAGTTTTCCGCCACGTTGCCGCCAATGGTGCAGGCGATCTGGCTGGAGGGGTCGGGGGCATAATAAAAATCCCGCTCCGCCACCGCATCGCTGATGGCCAGATTGGTAACGCCACACTGGGCAGTGACGCTGCGATTATCATAATCGATATCGAGAATACGACTGAAGCGACCAAGGCCTAGCAACACGCCGTCTTCCAGGGGCAGCGCTCCGCCGGACAGTGAAGTCCCCGCCCCTCGCGCTACTACCTTAATATTGCGTTGATGGCAGAGCTTTAGAATGCGAGATACCTCCGCCGTGTCGTCGGGCAATACTACTAATAGTGGCAGTTGGCGATAGGCGGTGAGTGCATCGCAGTCGTAGGTGCGTAGGCTGGCGGTATCATCAATGATTCGTTCGGCGGACAGAAACTCGCGCAAATCTGCGATCAGCGCTTCGCGTTGAGCGAGGATCTCAGCTTCTGCCGCAGGCATTTTCATAAGGAGTGTTCCGTAGAGCGTGTTTTGTAGGTGTTTTGTATTAGATGCTTTATAAAAGCTGCGCACAGAATAGTCTCAACGGCTTTGAATTCCCAGCGTCAGACTTCGAGTTAATCGAGGGCTGTACTGTATCGCAACAGCTTGTTGTGCGATCTCGGGTGGAATGTGCTTGAATACGGCCTCAATAATTAATGGTCGGCATTAGCTGCAAACCCAATCCAGTAAATAAAAGGTACATAACAATGAAAGTAGATGGCGAACTGCCCATGGGAATGGGTAAAACGGTAGAGCGCATTGGTCAGTTGGTTGAGGCAGGTTACACCGGCGCGCAAACCATTGAGACCGGGCACGATCCCTTCCTGCCGCTGGTGCTGGCAGCTGAGCACAGCAAGGAGATTGACCTGATAACCGCAATTGCCGTGGCCTTCGCCCGTAACCCCATGAACCTCGCGGCACTTGGCAATGATCTCAATGCTTATTCTGAAGGGCGTTTTATTCTTGGCCTTGGCTCCCAGATTAAAGCCCATATCGAAAAGCGGTTTTCCATGCCCTGGTCAAAGCCGGCGGCGCGAATGCGCGAAATGATTATGGCCATGCAGGCGATTTGGGCGACCTGGTACGATGGCGAGCCGCTGGATTTTCGCGGTGAATTCTATAAGCACACCCTCATGACACCCATGTTTACCCCAGAGGCCAGCCAATACGGTCCGCCCCGGGTATTTATTGCGGCAGTGGGCCCAATGATGACGGAAGTGGCGGCTGATTTGTGCGAAGGTATGCTGGTACACCCTCTCACCACCACCCACTACCTTAAGGAACATACACTGCCGATTATCGAGCGCGGCCTGGCGAAACGCGGATTGTCGCGAGGCGATTTCGAATTGTCCTATCCGGTGTTTGTGGTCTCCGGGCAAACCGAGGAGGAGTTTAATAAGGCCAATAAGGCGATACGGGAGCGCATCGCCTTTTATGCTTCGACCCCTGCCTATAAAAGAGTGTTAGAGGCTCACGGTTGGGAGACGTTACAACCGGAACTCAACCAAATGTCTAAGCGCGGGCAATGGGTGGAGATGGGCGCCCTGATTGATGATGACATACTGAATGCCTTCGCCGTGGTGGGTGAGCCGAAAGAGATTGTGCCGAAAATCAAAGAGCGCTATGCGAGCCTGGTCGATCGTATCACTATTAGTTTTAGCTACGCTCCACCCGAGCAGCGCCCGGAGCTAATCAAAGAGCTTGCTAGTTAACTGGCTCAGATAACACGCCCTAAAATAACCCACGGCAAATTAAATAGAGAGGATATCGGAATGATTGTGGAACAGGTTTGGACCGGAAACGACTACCGCAACTTTAACTACCTCATCGTCTGCCCGGAAACCGGGGAGGCCCTGGCGATTGACCCATTGGCTCATCAGATCTGTCTTGATGTGGCAAAAGACATGGGCTGGAATATCACCCAGATATTAAATACCCACGAGCACCTTGATCACATCGGGGGGAATCAGGCCATTGTCGATGCCACCGGCGCTAAGGTACTTGCCCATCAAAACGCCAAAGACAGTATTCCCGGTATGGACCGGGGGCTCGCTGCGGGTGATGTGATCAAGGTGGGTCGCACGGTAGAGCTAGTGGCGCTTGATACCCCGGGCCACACCATGTGTCATGTGTGTTTATTATCGAAAACCGATGAGCCCGCGCTGTTTAGCGGTGACACGCTGTTTAATGCCGGTGCTGGCAATTGCCACCAGGGCGGCCATCCGGCAGAGCTTTACGAAACCTTTGTGCAGCAATTGGTCGAGCTTGACGATGATACCCAGATTTATCCAGGCCACGACTACATTATTAATAACCTGGAGTTCACCCTTGATCGCGAACCCGATAATGAGCAGGCGAAGACCTTACTGAGTGAAATAAAAAATCAGGATCCAGCGGCAGCACTGGTTACCACGCTGGCTCAGGAGAAAGAGGTGAATACCTTTTTCCGCCTGCAAAGCCCAACCGTTATTGCCCGCCTGCGAGAGGCGTTTTCGGACTTGCCAGAAAAGCCGGATGCCAAAACCGTATTTATAAAACTGCGGGACTTGCGCAATAATTGGTAGTTGAAAAAACCCTATTGCTATCCCACAACCCAGACACGAGGGCGTAACACGATGGTAGATAAAGCCAATGCAGATATGGAGGCCTTCTGGAACGGCGAAGGCGGCAACAAATGGGTGAGCCACGAAGATCGTCTCGAAACCAGCCTTCAACCCTTTGGGGCTCGCGCTATTGAAGCATCGGCCGTGCAGGCTGATGAAAATATTCTGGAAATCGGCTGCGGCTGTGGACCCAATACCATTGAACTGGCTCGTCGTTTAAGGGCTGGGGGAAATGTACGCGGAGTGGATATCTCTGCTACCGTGTTAGAAGCTGCCCGAAAAAACGCTGAAGCCAGTGGCTTGACTAATATCGTCTTTAACTGTGCCGACGCTCAAACCAGTGACCTGGGGTCGGAGGCATACAATCTGGCTTTTTCCCGTTTTGGCGTGATGTTCTTTGACGATCCCGTCAGTGCATTTAAAAATATACGCGGGGCATTAAAATCTGATGGCCGACTGGCATTCGCCAGCTGGGCTGCCGCCGACAAAAACCCCTGGGTGGCACAGCCGCTTCAGGCGGTAGCGAAACATATTCCCCTGCCGCCTCCGCCGAAACCCGGAACACCGGGGCCTTTCTCCCTGGGCAGTGAGCAGCGTGTCCAGGAAATATTGAATGAGGCCGGGTTTTCGAACATCGTAGTCGAAACCTTCCAGACTCCGATGGTCTTAGGCGATAACATCAGCGAAGCCGTTAATTTTCTGATGCAAATGGCGCCTTCTGGTGGCGCGATAAGCGCGGCTGACCCAGACGAATCTACGCGAGCCGCCATTGCCGAAGATCTGGCGAGCTTGCTGTCGTCTTGCGAGAGCCCAGATGGTATTGCTATGGATGCGGTGGCGTTGATGGTGACTGCCGATCGCGGATAAATTTGTCAGTGAGTTGAACGCTGGATAAATTTAAAGGGCTTTGAGTCTGAGGCATGAACTCTGAGGTATGGATTCCGAGGTG
>JAUUYV010000299.1 GCA_030590275.1 Porticoccaceae bacterium | reverse complement strand
CTGGTACGCCCAGTTCATCTGGCGGACAGGAGTCGGCCAGGCGCGGTTCTACGTAGCGCACGGTGTCGTAGCCAAAATAGCCTACCAGACCGCCGGTGAACCGAGGTAGGTCGGGTAAATGGGGCATTCGAAATTCGTGTTGAAAGCTTTCGATATCGGTAAGTGGGTCGTCGGTAAGACGGTCTTCTACTACTTCACCGTCTTGTTCCACTACCCACTGTTTACCAGATATCTTCAGCACCGTGTGGGCGGGTAGACCGATCAGTGAATATCGCCCCCATTTTTCACCACCCTGTACGGATTCCAGCAAATAGGAATAAGGACCGCGAGCGAGTTTAAGATAGCAGGAGAGAGGGGTTTCCAGGTCGGCGAGTACTTCGCGCATCACCGGGATACGGTTAAAACCCTGTTGGGCAAGCTCGGTAAAACGTTCTGGTGTCATTGGCTATTTACTCTAGTTTGATGGGGAGCAGGCAGCACCTGCACTGCGTTGGGGCTTAGCCCTGACGCCATCGCCAGCAAGGTAGGAGAAAAAAACAACTATCCAGTTGAGTGAGCACGAGAGTCATCAATATTATTTAAAAACCGAAGTTCGATTTTAGTCTATTTGCAGTCTTACATCTATCTGAACCAGCTTAGCGCATCTCAGTCCAGGCCTAGCTGACCCTGGCCAGGGCGTCCCGCATCTGGGTAATCACCGCACTGTAGTCATTTGCGCCGAAAATAGCGGAACCAGCCACAAAGGTATCTGCCCCTGCGGCGGCGATTTCGCCAATGTTAGCGGCATTAATACCGCCGTCCACTTCGATGCGAATGTCCTGCCCACTATCGTCGATAAGCTTACGCGCAAGGGAAATCTTGTTCAGGGTTTCCGGAATAAAGGCCTGGCCGCCAAAGCCAGGGTTAACCGACATCAGCAGTAGTACATCTATTTTGTCCATTACATGACGGATCGTTTCAAGCCCGGTGGCCGGGTTTAATACCAGGCCAGTTTTGCACCCCAAACCCCGCGCCAGTTGTAGAGAGCGATCCACATGGCGGCTGGCTTCTGGGTGAAAGGTAATCCATGAGGCTCCGGCGTTGGCGAATTGAGCTATGAGTTCGTCGACGGGCTCCACCATCAAATGCACATCGATGGGCGCTTTAATACCGTGATTTCGCAAAGCCTGACATATCATTGGTCCAATGGTGAGATTGGGCACGTAGTGATTATCCATGACGTCGAAGTGCACGACGTCGGCACCGGCGCTAAGTACCGCGTTGACTTCATCTCCGAGGCGGGCAAAATCGGCGGCCAGAATAGAAGGAGCGATTAAAGCGTTTTTCATGGGCAGGACTCCAGGAAGTTATTATCAGCTATGGCGGAGAATATCATCGACCGCAATGTTGGAGTTAGAGAGCAATACAGAGTGCTCAGTTGTTTGCATAAACTTAGGTGCCGGCCAGTCTATCAAGTGCCCACAGCGTTATAACGTTAAAGGCCCACAGCTCTATCAAGTGCCTATAGCCCCATTAAGAATCGACCAGCGTAAATGAATAATCTTTCCGCTCGGTGGCACGTCCGTGATGGTAACTTTGTTCTGCAAATGTTGCCTGACCTTTGGCGTCAATCATCAGTACGGTGGTGCAACGGGTGCCATAACTTTCAGCCACGATAAATGGCGGGGATAAGGTGCGTTCCATCTCCAGACCAACCCCGGTATTCGGGAGCTGGTGGTCGGGAAACTGTTCCTGCGAACCTAAAATCGCCAATAAACTGTCAACCTCAAGTATGCCGGGCTGATCGAGAACTGCTGTTAACATCTGGCGTGCATACTCTGCTTTAGGCCATGGGGTGTCGAGAACGTCGTTGCTGAGGGTATAGACCCCGGGATCTAGGTGTTGCAGCCCCTCGGTGGAGTCTATGCTTGAGTTTGAGCAATAAACCAGCTCATCGAGAGTGCCTGCTAGCAGGCTAAAGCCCTGAAAGTGGTGGCCCTCTTCCAGGATGGTTTTGGCGTAAGCGCCAGGAGAGAGGCCGGACTTTGCGCGACTAGTATCTGGCTGGGTCAGGAAATCAGTAGGTAGATCTCCCCGTGAACGCATCTTTCCACCGACACCGCCGCCTCGATAGTTGGTTACTGTGGCCCAGTGGCCGTAGTGATTGACGCCAAACCAGGTGCCCCCAGCCTCCAGGTCTCGGCCAGCCAAGACCGATGGTTTGTCCTCCCAAAACTGGGCGCTCAAAGCCGGGCGATCATAGAATTCATCGCGGTTTGCTACGACGACCAGCGGATAATTTGGGTGGTGGCGAAAGGCGAGGGCTACAAGACACATATAGGATTAATCAGAAGTTCTCAATAAGTTACACATAAATACTTTTAAAAGCATAGCAGTGGATTTAACGGCAGACCTTTAGCCTTCTGCTTCAACTGAAGTCAGGTAGGCTTCCGCGTCGAGCAGCTTCTCAAGCTCTGAAGGATCTGACATTTTAATTTTGAAAAACCAGCCATCACCATAGGGAGAACTGTTGATGATTTCTGGTTCGTCTTCTAGTGCCTCATTAATGGCAATGACTTCACCTGATATCGGAGCGAAAATATCGGAGGCGGCTTTTACCGACTCTACCACTCCAGCTTCGTCACCGGCATTTAAGCTGG
>JAUUYV010000115.1 GCA_030590275.1 Porticoccaceae bacterium | reverse complement strand
AGAGGTATTCGTTAATTTCAGAAAGTACGATGTGCTGGATATAGTTGGCACCAATATAAGCCTGGGTCATTTGAGTGGCATCGACATTGACCTGAAGGTCTGGACGTTTACCTGCCAGAACATCGCGATGAAAATAAGGTGGGATATTAATGACAAATGTATATTTCGCTTCATCCATGCCGGGGTCGATGTCGGAGAGTTCGATCAACTCCGGAACTTTGAAATAGGGTGGATAAAACGCGTTTATAATCCGCGCCGATAGCGGAGACTGGTCCTCGTCGACAAAGGCTATGGGGGCGTTATGTAATTCTAGCGATGCCGCTTTCCCCCCTGCGTAAATCATAAAGGAGAAGGCAAAAATAATAAGAACAAATAAAACCTTATCCCGGTAAAGGCAACGCAGTTCTTTAAGGCCCAGATGAAAGATATTCCTTAAGGTCTTGTTCATTAGTCTTCCTGATTCTTTAGAAGAATCAGGCTCAACAGGGTGATAACCGGAATAAAGGCCAATAGTACGAGCATATGAGTATATAAGTCGGTGAAATCAAGGGCCTTGGTAAAAGTGCCTCGACTAATAATGAGAAAATAGGTGGTTGGGTAGAGCTTTCCTATAACAAAGGCTGCGCCTTCTAGCGACGATATCGGACTGGTTAAACCGGAAAAACTCACCGCAGGTATGATGGTGGCAATCATGGTTCCAAACATGGCGGCAATTTGAGTGCGAGTGAATGCTGACATCAGCAAGCCCAGGCCTGTGGTGGTGGTTAAATAAAGCAATGCGCCAAGGGTGAGTGTCAGCAAGCTGCCTTTTAGAGGTATACCAAAGACATACACGGCTAATAGAACCAGGCTGAAGAAGTTGATCATCCCCAAACCGATATACGGTATTTGTTTACCCAGTAAGAATTCCAGTCGCGTTACTGGCGTTGCATAAAGGTTGGTTATAGAGCCGAGTTCTTTTTCCCTTACCACGCCGAGTGCCATCAGCATGGCGGGGATCATTACCAGCAATAGGGGGATCACTGCTGGCACCATAGCGTATAGACTTTTGAAATCCTGGTTATAACGATAACGGGTCTGAATTTCGATAGGCGTTGCCTGTGGTACGGTACTAACATTGCGGATCAATAGAGCGTTGATGTAGTTGTAATGCACGCCCTGGACATAAGCGTTAATATTTTGCGCTCGAAATGGCATGGCGCCATCCACCCAGGCCGCAAGTTCTGGATAGCGACCGCGGCGCAGATCTTTACCAAAGTTGGGTGGTATTTCCAGGGTCATGCTAAGTTCACCAGAGCGCATGCGTTGATCCATCTCTGAATCGTTCTGAATGTCAGTGTGTTTGATAAAATAACGTGAGCCCGCAATATTTTGAATATAGTCGCGGCTCTCAGGTGTGCGATCCTGGTCGAATACCGCGAAGGATATGTCTTCGATATCCAGGTTAATGCCGTAACCGAGTACAAACATCAACACAAGAGTGCCAAATAAAGAGAAGCCCAGGCGAATTGGGTCGCGGGTGATTTCCAGAGTCTCCCGCCGGGCGTAGGCAAAAAGACGTAGCGAGCTAAACAAACTGCTTGCGGGTTTCGGTTTCGGTTTCGGTTTCGGTTTCGGTTTCGCTTGCGAGGCGAGAAAAGTAGTGTCGGTCTTTGGCGAAGTTGTTTGATTATCTGAGTTTTTCTGATCTGTGCCTGGTGTTTTTTTATCGGATTGTTCCAGATAGGAGACGAATGCATCGTCGAGGGTTTTAGCCTGGCGCGAGTCGATAATCGCTTTTGGTGTGTCGGTAGTGAGTACTTTGCCGGCATGCATTAAAGAAATACGATCGCATCGTTCGGCCTCATTCATGAAATGGGTAGAGACGAAAATCGTAACTCCTTCGTCGCGAGAAAGCTCGATTAACAACTCCCAGAAACCGTCCCGCGCCACCGGATCTACCCCCGAAGTGGGTTCATCTAAAATGAGTATTTCCGGATTGTGAATAGTCGCTACGGCCAGTGATAAGCGTTGTCGGATCCCCAGGGAGAGTTTACTGGCGAGATCATTCACGTAGTTGCCGAGATCAAAGCGCTTAATTAATTGTTCAATGCGTTCACTGGCATGTGCTCTGGGCAAGTGAAACAGGCGGGCGTGAAGGGCCAGGTTTTGTTGTACGCTGAGTTCGGAATACAACGAGAAACCTTGCGACATAAAACCAATGCGCTTACGGATCTCCAGGCCACCGGCATCTAGCGGGTGTCCAAATAGTTCGGCTTTTCCGGAACTGGCGGGTAGCAAACCGGTGAGCATTTTCATGGTAGTGGTTTTGCCGCAGCCGTTGGAGCCTACAAAACCAAAAATTTCGCCTCGGGTAATCTCAAAGCTAACGTTGTCGACGGCTGTAAAATCGCCAAAGCTTTTGCTCAGATTGTTAGCTTTAATGGCGGGCGGTCCATCGCCGTACATCGTCCGTGGCGGTATTACCAGGCCTGTGTGACTTCCGCGTTTTTGTTCTGGTAATAGCTGTATAAACGCGTTGTCGAGATTGTTGATGTTGGTATCATTGTGCTTGTTTCTGGCTTGGGAGATGAGTTCCTGGGGGCTGCCAGTGGCAAGGATTTTGCCATCGTCCATCGCGGCCAACCAGTCGAAATGTTGAGCTTCGTCCAGGTAGGCAGTGGAGACTAACACGCTCATGGCTGGCTGCTGGCGCCTGGCTTCAGGTGTGGTTTTGTTCCTGAAATCACGACTGCGAATGCGCTCTATCAGTGCCCAAAATTGCCGCCGGGAAAGCGGGTCAACCCCGGTAGTAGGTTCGTCGAGTATCAATAAGTCGGGATCGTGGATCAATGCACAGCACAAACCGAGTTTTTGTTTCATGCCGCCAGAGAGCTGTCCAGCGAGTCTGTTTTTGAAGGGCGAAAGCCCCGTGCTTTCGAGTAATTCGGCGATGTGCCATTCTCGCTCTTCACGTTGTTGGCCAAACAGGCGGCCGAAAAAATCAACGTTGTCGAACACCGATAAACTCATGTACAGATTTTTCCCCAGACCCTGGGGCATATAAGCAATACGAGGGCAAACCTCGGAGCGGTGGCGGACATTTCTCATGTCGCCTTCAAGTGTAGTAACCCGACCTGTTTGAATTTTCCGTACGCCGGCAATTAAGGCAAGCAAACTAGATTTGCCTACGCCATCCGGCCCTATCAGGCCGGCCATGCATCCGGAGGGGATCGTCAGATCAATGTTTGAAAGCGCTGTCGTCTTACCGTAGTGATGGCTTAAGGTTTCAATCCGTGCGACAACCCGGCTATCTGCCTTTATGGTGGTCAATTGTGTTTGGAAGCCGGGATTAGTGGAGCTGCTGATTGAGGAGTTTTTGAGCGGGGGGCTTCTAGTTGCGGCGCTTCTAATCGCGGAGAGCTAGTTTGAAGAAATAGGGGCCATTCGATAGTCTGGTCGAGTTTTATGTAAGCCATACCCGGCACCCCAGTTTTAACCTTATTGATATGTTTTTTGAGGATAGCGGGATCAATTTTCACTTTGGTACGAAACATCAACCTTTCCCGTTCGGTGCGGGTTTCCACTTCCCTGGGCGTAAATTGGGCGCGGGCGGAAACAAACGAGACTTTGGCGGGGATAATGAGCCCTGGTATGGCGTCAAGGGTGATTCGTGCTTCGGACCCCATTTGAACCCGACCAGCCTCTGCGGTGGGCAGGAAAATAGTCATATAGACGTCGCTTAAGTCCAGTACCGTAAAAATTTTTCCGCCAATAGGCATGACTTCGCCGGTTTCCGCCAAACGATAAAGAACCCGGCTTTCGATTGGCGATTCGAGCGTGGCATCGGCAATTTCGGTATTCAGGCGATCAACTCGGGCGGCGGCGGCATCGATAGCGGCACTTGCTTGAACAACCCGAACGCGTGCCGCTCTAACCGCAGCCTCGGCACTCATTTTGGCCGTACGGTTCTGGTCAAGACGTTCTTTAGAGACATGCCCCTTTGCAAGCAATTGTTTGGACCGGTCCAGCTCAGCTTCCGCGTAAGCCAGCTCGCATTGGCGTTGTTCGACAATGGCTTCAGCGTAGTTCTTCCCCTCTTTGGTTTCTCTTAGTTTTGCGTTTGCTTCCCGCAATTGCGCCTGCAAATCTTCGGTATCCATGATGGCCAGCACCTGGCCAGCGCTCACCATTTCTCCCTCTTCAGCTAGTACCTGTGCTACCCGGCCTGAGCGTTTGGTGGCAATGTCGTATTCGACGGCCTCTATGCGGCCGTTTCCGGCTGCCATTCCGTCGGGCAAGGTGGGGGCCTGTAGATCTTGCCAAAGTAGCCTTCCAGCTAAGGCCAGGAGTATCAGTGCAGCTCCGCCCAGGGCCTGTTTTATACTTTTATTCATAACAAATGTTAGCTCGCGGGGATGGCAAAGGTTTTGACATTGAAACCTACCTGATTGGCTGGGCTTATGCCATGGTAATTTGTCTTCAGGCCTCCAGCACTCTGGATGCGAGAGGAGTGGGATTCAGCTTTTGTCGAACTAAGATACAAATGAGCTAAAATATAGTACCTGTTAAGCCATGATTGTCTGCGTCTGGTTAGAGTGCGCCTTTGTATTTTGACTCGACCAGTAGGTGCCGTCGATAGAAAAACCTTGTTTTTAAAACGCGGACATTATATATCTCTCATCTGAGCTGATATGTCATTGATCTAATTCACCTCCTTATAATAACGGGAGTGTCGTAATTACTATATGAATTCTGTCCACGTAATAAGACTTTCGTTTAGACCTTTACTATCCATCGTTTATGGCGCACAGGTTTGTCGTTAGATCTAAGGATAAAAACCAGTAATATGTCCAAATTAAATAGAGAAACTTCTGATCTTGATCGCAGTGAGGAGAATATCGATCGGCTATGTAACATGGTTACTTACCAGAAGATTATGGTGGTTATTCTAGTTGTTCAGCTGATGGCAATGGTGTTTATTAGGTTTTACGCATCCCATAGAAATGAGATGGGATTTGAATTTCTTGATAATAGTTTTGTGCTCGTCTTTCCATTGATCGCTTACGTCTTAATAGCCGTTTGTTATATCGTCGTAACGGTTAAACTATCCCGTATGCTAAACAAAATTTCCCTTACGATTCTATTGGGTTATTTGTCGGTAATTCCTATTGTCAATGTTCTTCCATTTATTGTGCTATTTATCCAGATTAATCGAGAGTTAAACAAGTATGGAATTAAAACTGACCATTTTATGGTGAGCCAACACAAAATACGCAGTCATTTTGAAACCTAGTTGTCGCTGAGGGATGCTGCTATGCGTCCAGACGAGTCAATGATGCTAACCGTACGCCCTGCAAGGTGCGATTCCGAATGTTCGTGGCGAGCATCCGGGGGCTAAGCAGGCTGAGACCGAGAGCATAGCGTCCGGTTCGTGTGCTGGCTGTGAGATTCCCATCACTGTTACCGTTAGCAAAGGCCGCCTGGAATACAGCTAACACGCCGGTGAGTATGGTCTTTGTCAGGACTTTGTTTTGATGAGCCGTTTTCCCTCAGGCGTTAGAGTTGCGACTAGCCAGGCGCATCATACTGTCCCACTCATTGGCCAGCTGATTACGAAATTTTGGCGCGGCTATTGCGATCAATCGTTGGGCTCTTTGTTGTACGGAGGCAAAGCGTAGATCGGCAATACCGTGTTCGGTCACTACGAAATCAGCATCGCTACGGGGTACAGAAACCAGCGCATTTTGTGGAATTTTGGGCACGATCCGCGATATTTCGCCCTTGCCGGTGGTGGCCTGTAGTGCCAGGATCGAAAGGCTGTTTTTGGCGCGCTTTGAGCCCCGTACAAAATCCAGTTGGCCGCCGATACCTGCTATCTGCTGTCCACCCATAAATTCGCAGTTTACCTGGCTGAATAAATCAACTTCGACGGCGGAATTTACCACCCTGAAGTTGTCTATCTGGCTGAGTACGTTGCCATCGTGGGTGTAGCTGACGGGTTTAAAATCTACCTCACCGCTATTAGCGATAAAGTCATAGAGCCGCTGGGTGCCCTGGGCGGATCCGGTAATAATACGGCCTTTATCGATGGTTTTTTTGGCACCAGTGATGGCGCCTGCCTCGACCATATCCACCAGGTTGTCAGGCACCATTCCGGTATGAATGCCTAGATCCCGGTGGCCGATGAGTGCCGCCAGCACTGCATCAGATGCGGTGCCCACTCCCATCTGAATGGTATCGCCGTCGTTCACCAGGCTGGCGACGTTGAGACCCAATGCGTCGGTTTCTTTTCTGGGTGGCCGCGAGGTCCAGATTAGAAGGTCATGATCCGTTTCGACCAGAAAGTCTATGT
>JAUUYV010000147.1 GCA_030590275.1 Porticoccaceae bacterium | reverse complement strand
CTATTTCTCCCATCAGCTTTATCTAGCTCTTTATCTGTGAGTTCAGCGCGGGCAACAGAGGCACGGGCCATTTTTGCGGGAGGGTGTTTTTGGTGCATGGAACAAGCCTTTGAGGCTTTAGACGGCGTGAGCAAGGCTAATTCAGGCTATATCGGAGGCACCGTAGCCAACCCCACTTATGCCCAGGTATCACAGGGCAACACGGGGCACACAGAAGCCATAGAAGTACTCTATGACTCAGAAAAGCTTGACTACACTACTCTGTTAGATGCCTTTTGGCGCAACGTGGACCCAGTGGACGGCGGCGGCCAGTTTTGCGACCGGGGGAGCCAGTACCGCAGCGGAATTTTCCCCCTGACGGAACCACAATTTGACCTGGCCCAGGCCAGCAAAGAGGCCCTCGATAACAGCAAACTCCTGAATGGCCGCATTCAAACCGAAATCACTCACGCAAGTTCATTTTACCCGGCCGAGGAATACCACCAGGATTATTATTTAAAAAACCCTCGCCGTTATAAACTCTACAAATGGAACTGCGGCCGAAAAAGACAGCTAGACCGAGTCTGGGGAAATATTGAGAAACTGCCTTTTTTGAAAGAATAAGTCATTCTTGAAAGAACAGGCCGGAGAAGGTTGCTAGTTAACCACCAGCATCTCGGTTTTCATATGATGTAAAATCCGCTCCGCAGTGTTACCTAAAAACATACCTTTCAAACCCTGGTTGGCCGCACTACCAATAACAAGCAAGCCATCTTCAGCCGCATCAGTAACAATACCTTCGACTCGCCCAGCCTCCACTCGAACACTGTCCACTGTGAGCCCCATCCGGTCGAGCAGTCGCTGTAAACTTTCCCGTGCTCTCTTATCAGCCTCGGCCTGAAAATCCATATTGAAAGGGACGCTCACCAGATTGGCGTAGATTAGGGCTGGATCAGGTGTCACCGTAATCGCCGTAAGTGGCACCGCAAAAGCTTTAGAGAAGGCCCGTGCACTATCGAGAACCCGTTCGGCAAGCTGTTGGTGCTCATCATCGTCATCCAGACAATCGACCGCTGCGACCACTTTATCCGGTAACGCATTAGTTTCCGGCAACATCAGTACCGGGCAAGTTAATTCCCGTAGCAGATGCCAGTCGTCCGCACGATGTGCCAGATTTGCCAACACACCGTGACGACTGGCCGCCATCACCACTAGCCCAGCGCCCTGGCGCTCAGCCTCTCCGGAGATCGCCAAATGCACCCGCTCACACCATTCGCTGTGAAAATCCGCGGTTTTACCCTCACAAAAAGCGCTAAGTTGATGGCGCTCCTCCACCATAATTTGATCGCGTAGGCGCTCAAAATCATCAAAACCGATGTACTTCTGCATCTCGCCCAGTTGCGCATGCACTGGGCGATAGACTGCAAAGTCCGCATGCAACTTGTCAGCCAGATATTGCGTCCTCTCCAGAACCCGCTCCCCGTTTTCCCAGTCGGTAATCACCGCTAACAACTTTTCCACACCGATCTCCCCTCTAAAGATTTGAACCCCGCTCCAGTCTAACTCAAGCCGGCTTGACTAAACGACAAGAACAACCACTCTACGATGACAGAACACATCTGCTCTATTGCTACCCCCGCTAACCAAGTGTAGTACACCACCACCCACCTTAGTTGACGCAGGTCATTCCAAGATCAACACCACCGCCCTACATTAAGCCCACTTGATGGTGAGCCGCACATCCTGGGTAGAGAGCCACAAGCACCTGGACAGAAAGCTGTTTTCTCGAAGACAGGTTTTCGATCCCTCAGCAAAGCGGATACCAGTTCCAACTCACTCAAAGTTGCCGCTCCTAATATTTGGTGAAGCTACCTTGTGGAGTGCGGATATGTGGTAAGCAATGCACTCTGCGCTAACAAAATGCGCATCGTGAACCGACATATAGGTACATCGACAAAATTTAGTTAATAATTCTATGGGAACTCTTGATCTAACGGCAACAAACCGCCCCCAATTATTGGTGGTGCCGCCCTTGCCTGTTGATTTTCACAATGTAGTATTGCCCTGGTACAGTGAACGAGAAACCATCTCCTATAGTACCGGCACCACGTCTGATCCTACTGCCCGAAGCCAGCTGAGTTCTGGCCCCGATTCTATTGGTTCCATCGATATCAATGTGAATTGCCCTCGTCAGCCAATTGAACATTACGAGCGTTTATTATGTCAGGAAGCCGCTCTAACTAAGCCCCTGCTACCCAGGAACCGTGCAATCCGTTCACTATGGCTGCGAGGGAGTCCTTTGCGCCAGTTCTCACCCGAGACGATGACTGAACTTATTTTTCGTCTCAACAATCATTTTCCAGATGATAATGCGAATCGCACTCTGCGCGGCATTGAATTAAGCCCTTCTGTATTTAGCGATGAATGCCTGGCTCTACTGTCTGGCCTCGGTTTTAATTGTATTAAATTAGTTATCGATGCCACCATCGCCAGCAATGATCGCAGTCTTTCCAAACTGGACAACATCTTTAGCCACCTCGCCGACTTCAATAATCTTTCTATGGAATGCCAGATTCTTTTCGGTGGCGACTCACACCCCCAGTTTATTAACCGTTTACTAGATTATTTAAGCGCTAAAGGATCTGGATGCGATCGCATTACCCTCGCCCATCCTGATCGACTTAGCCCACAAAGTCTCGATGAACGCGAAACAAGCGCTCACCTACTATCCAATACCATTACCGAGATGAGCGCTCGGCGATGGCTAACCTTAGGCAACAATCAATTTGTACCGGAAAATCATATCCTCAACGCAGAACAAGCGCGCGGCAACCTACAACTGACCCCCTGGGGCTTCCAACGCAGGCAAACACAGTTCTGGCTAGGCCTGGGTGTTGGGGGTCTGGGTTACTTTCGCAATACCTATTACCGAACCGCCACCACCATAGAACAGTATACCCAGTCCATTAACGATCAGAGATTAGCGCCCAAAACACTATTTCGCCAACCACCGAAACTAATACCCGCTTTCTCTCTTGTGCAGGAACTGATCTGTCATCACCGCGTTAGCATCGCAACGGCCAGGCAGTTCGAAGAAACTTCCTCCTTAATTGAAGCCGGCTGGTTAAACTCAAATGGCGACACTCACTACGACTTAACACCTAAAGGAATAGAAAACCTCTATTCTATTCACTCTTTGTTCTATACGAAGACCCTTCAGAGGAATTACAATACACAATCGGAGAGCCTCAATGGTCAAATCGACGACTAGTTTGCGTTCAAACCCTTCAACGTTTAACTTAGCACTTTCATCTAAACCCGAACCAATAATGACTATGGCGGATCAACACTGTCCTCACAATCACTCTGTCAACTGCGGCGATTGCCGTATGAAGGCCCTGTGCCTACCACTTGCGCTGGAAGTTGAAGAAGTCGAAAAGCTAGACAAAATAATCCAACGTGGCCGCCCTTACCAAAAAGACGAATACGTATACCGCTCAGGCGATAAATTTCATTCGATCTATGCGGTACGTAGTGGTGCAATTAAAGCCTTTTCGGTAGACAACGAAGGTGTAGAGCAGGTAACCGGGTTTTATTTACCCGGAGAAATATTCGGCATGGACGGCATTGCCCACACCAACCACATTAGTTCTGCCACCTCTCTGGAAACCTCCTCTGTCTGTGAAATCCCCTTTCACCGGCTTGAGGAACTCAGCATCACTCTACCCTCACTGCAACGGCATTTTTTTAAGCTGATGAGCCAGGAGATCACCAATGATCAACACCTGGTTACGCTATTGAGTAAAAATAGCGCCGAGGAACGCATTGCCACGCTACTAGTTAGCATTTCCGCACGCAACTCTAAACGCAGCCTTTCGGGCATTCGCTTTCGACTGCCCATGTCGCGGGCAGACATTGGCAATTATTTAGGATTGACCGATGAAACGGTGAGCCGTGTGTTTAGTCGCTTTCAAAAACAGCGGCTACTTAATGTGGACAAAAAAGAAATTGAAATACTTGATCTGGATGGCCTGAAAGAGCTGGCTAACGTCTAACCCTCCCTTCCTTTAGCGCCTTCTTCAGCCGCAACGGATAAAGTACTCGTAAGTACCCCCTGTTTCTATAGACTCTAGTAAGTCGTGTCCCAGGTATCGGCAAAACTTGGGAATATCCCGCTGCGTAGAGGGGTCCGTTGCCACCACTTTGATAACATCCCCAGTGGCAACGGTGCGGATAGCACTATGCAACATCATCACCGGTTCAGGGCAACACAAACCCGATGTGTCGACAACCTTATCAGCTTCTAGTTCAGTCAAACCAAACCTCGTAAACCGGGTTTTATAAGCAATAGTTTAAACACTAAAAAAGTATCAAAAAAACCGGGGCAATAAACCCCGGTTTTTATCTTGGGCGAGGAGAAAACCACTAAGTGGCCACCTGTTTATTAATAACACTTCACGCCACCTTCAGGTTCTAGGGAGAACCCGCACTCGCTACCTCTACCTGTGCAGTCTCAATACGCGCATTGCGCTTACCCTTGGGAATATCCTCCAGGTCACCTTGATAGATCAGGCAATATAGAGTTTTGCCATCTTCTCCGCCCAAATTACATGCAACGGCACGACGATCACCCACATCGATGCGGTGGGTAATTTCGCCACCATCGAGCACCCGAATAAAATCACCCTGTTCGAAACAGGCAACCCAAACGGCACCTTCCTGGTCGAGACAAATGCCATCGGGGGTATAGGAACCCAGGTCGGCGAAAGTGCGCCGATTCGTCAACGAGCCATCGGCCTCGATATCGAAAGCCGTTAATTTACACACAAACGTTTCGGCAATAATTAAGGTCTTTCCATTGTTGCCAATCACACAACCATTGGGAAAATGGATATCTTCAGCGGCAGTGCAAATGCTGCCATCGGTTTTTACCAAAGTCAGCGTGGCGGGCTTTGCTTCTTCGTGAGCAAACACATCGTAGCCAAAATTACCGACATAAATATTACCCTTTGCATCACACACACAATCGTTGATGTCATAGGAAACCGAGCCAGACAAATCCGCGTACTCAATAAGCTTGCCGTCTTCCACTTTCATTAATTTACGATCGCCCATGGAAACAATAACCACCGACCCATCTGGCAAAAAGTTAATGCCCGAAGGTTTTTGGGGGAATTTGGCGAAAACTTCTTTTTTTCCATCCGGTGTTATGGTGTAAACGGTCTCACCAAACATGTCGGAAACCCAGAGCTTGCCGTCGTGCCAACGGGGGCCTTCGAGGAAAACGAAGTCATCGACAAAAGGGCTAGTTGTTAGTTCTTTCATTATTCTATCTCCCTGATTAAGAGACCCTTGCCCCGGAGATGTTTACTTAACATATCAGGACAAAGGTCTTTTTATTACGGTTTTATTATTTCGACTTCTTTATTGTCGCTCAGTACGTAGCTTAGTACTTAATAACGGAACGCACTCCTTCCGCACGAAGCATGGCATCAAAGGCATCGTTAATATCCTCAAGCTCGATATAACTGGTGATCATATCGTCGAGGCGAAGCTCCCCTGACATGTAAAGGTCGACAAATTTGGGGATATCGCGAGATGGTATGGTGGTGCCATAAGCGGAACCCT
>JAUUYV010000173.1 GCA_030590275.1 Porticoccaceae bacterium | reverse complement strand
CTCCTACTATGGGTGCCAACCCCTGGACACCTAATTGAAACACTATCCAATAAGCAATAATTGCCAGCACAAAATTAGCCACCGGCCCGGCGGCAACCGTCGCCATACGTCGACCCACTGATTTGCGATTAAAGGCTCCGTCCAGATCACCCTCTGTTACCTCGCCTTCGCGCTCATCCACCATTTTGACGTAACCACCCAGAGGCAGAGCAGCAAGCACAAACTCGGTACCGAGACGATCCCGCCAACGGAACAAGGCCGGCCCAAACCCGACGGAAAAACGCAATACTTTGATACCACAACGCCGCGCCACCCAAAAATGGCCAAACTCGTGGAAAGTAATCAATATTCCCAGCAGAAATAAAAACCAGAAACCTTTCTCGATGATAGACACTACTTAGCTCTCTCTTTGATAATCATCAACACACTTTTCAGCCAGTCTGCGCGCAACGGTATCCGCTTCTTGGACTGCCTCGAGGCAAGCTGGTTCATTATGATTCCACGCAGCTATTACCTCTTCAACCACCGCGGTAATACGGGGAAAGTTTATTCTCTCAGCTAAAAACGCCGCTACGGCAATCTCATTGGCCGCATTTAAGGCCGCTGGCACATCACCCATCACTTCACTCGCCTGCCGCGCCAGGGTCAACGCCGGAAAGCGCACCTCATCAGGTGGTTCAAATTCAAGCGCAGAAAGCTCTGCCAGATTAAGCCGCGCCACCCCCGAATCCATGCGTTCAGGCCAGGCTAATGCGTGTGCAATAGGTGTTCTCATATCAGGGTTCCCCAGCTGCGCCAGTACCGAACCATCCACATATTCGACCAGAGAGTGCACAACGCTCTGGGGATGAATAACGATATCTACATCGTCCGGGCCAACCCCAAATAGCCAGCACGCTTCAATCAACTCAAGACCTTTATTCATCATAGTGGCGGAATCGACCGATATTTTACGGCCCATACTCCAATTTGGGTGAGCGCAGGCCTGATCAGGTGTTACCGTCGACAGCTCCTGTATCGGTGTCGTACGAAACGGTCCTCCCGATCCAGATAAGACTAATTTACTTACCCCTTTATCGGACACTCCCCCAAAATCTGGCGGCAAACACTGGAAAATCGCATTGTGCTCACTATCCAGGGGCAGCAGGCTTGCCCCACCTCGTTTGACCGCCGCAAGAAATAGCCCTCCGGCCATGACCAGCGACTCTTTATTCGCTAGCAATAACTTTTTGCCAGCCTCCGCAGCCGCAATGGTTGGGTGTAAACCTGCGGCTCCAACGATGGCCGCAACCACAGTATCAACGTCCTGATGACTGGCAACTTCAATCAAGCCCTCGACACCCCTTAAAACACGGGTTTCGCTGGGCACTAAGGCACTCAACTCGCTCTCAGCTTCCGTAGTCGGCACCACTGCAAACTTCGGTGAGAAGCGTTGACACTGTTCCGCCAACACGTCTAAACGCTGGTACCCCGAGAGCGCAAAAACACTGTATTTGTCCGGATGACGAGCCAACACATCAAGGGTACTGGCACCAATGGAGCCGGTAGAACCTAAAATAGTCACCTGCTGCATAGCACTCAAGGTCCTGGCACCGCGCCACTCGTAATCAGGCCTATAGTAGGCGGATCAATTAAGCCATTAGCCCACGCCATCAGCATAAACACCGGCAAAGCTGCTGTGAGACCATCGATTCGATCGAGCACCCCACCATGCCCTGGCAGGATTGTGCCGCTATCTTTAATACCACGATGGCGCTTAAACATACTTTCGTTAAGATCCCCCAGCACCGACGCCAATGCCGTCACCACTGCAACCAGCAACCATTGCCACCAGCTCGCACTCGGCATGTCCGGAAACGGTCTGGACCAAACAAGGTAGCCAAATACGGCTGTTGTAAGAAGCGCGACAGAACACAAGCCCCCGGCTACGCCCTCGAGGGTCTTCCCGGGACTAACCCTGGCAGCCAAATGCAATCGACCAAAACGACGACCAGAAAAAAAGGCTCCGATGTCAGCACTTGCCACCAGTAAAATAAGAAACAAAACCCAAAACCGACCACCCTCGGCCTGAATCATACTCACCATGGCAAACAATGGTGGTACCAGAACAAACACACCGATTAAGCATTGTATAAACGGGTAAGCCCAAAACCGTGCACTCGAGGGATAAGTCGCAACACACAGAAGTGCCAGGCCCCACCACAGGGCTCCCACGATGACAATTAACCGAAAATCAAAAACCGGAATCTTCCCATTATAAGCAGAAGCCCACCAGAGTCCGACGAGGACAAATCCTAGAAACAAGATGTAAGCTACGCGAGAGACCCAGGTATCCGATCCTGACAGCCCCGCCCACTCCCAGGCACCCACCAGCAAAACCAGGGCCATCATCAGGACCAAAGCATCGTCCGACAAGCCCACCAGGGCCGACAACAAACCCACCGCGAGAACAACAGCAGTGATTATTCGTTGTTTGAGCACTTTCCCTCTCTTTGTAGCTGCTCGCTGCTAAGACCAAAGCGCCGCTGACGTTGGTAGTATTCAGTCATCGCCTGAGTAAGTGCAGCCCGATCAAAGTCGGGCCAGTAGCAATCGGCAAAATAGAATTCTGTGTAGGCAATCTGCCAAAGCAGGAAATTACTTATGCGGTGTTCACCGGCAGTGCGGATGCACAAATCGGGAGGAGGTAAATCGGCAATACACAGGTGCTGTTCAAATAACTCTTCACTGATATCCGATGCTTCAATCATACCTTGCCGAGCCTGCTCCGCGATCGCTTTTGCGGCCTCGACAATATCCCAACGACCTCCATAATCAACCGCCAGATTGAGCCGCATACTCCCTCCAGCGGTCGCTGACTCCACCTGATCAATCAACTTGCATAGCCGTCGACTGAAACGTCCACGAGCGCCAATCACCCGCAAACTAACCCCTCGGGAAATCAGTTCTTTTGCTTCCTTTTTCAGGTAGCTTGCTAGCAGTGACATCAGCGCGCCGACTTCTTCGCTAGGTCGCTGCCAGTTTTCGCTACTGAAGGCAAACAGAGTCAGCGCTTGCACCTTATGCTCCAGACAACCATCGAGCACATCCCGTACTCGCTCCACCCCGGCTTTATGCCCCTCGAAACCAAGCAGCCCCCGCTCCTTAGCCCAACGGTTATTGCCGTCCATAATAATTGCTACATGTTGCAATGGATGATTAACGGTTTCGGAATTAGTTGCCTTGCTCATATTTCCGCCAAGGACAAGCCTAAATTTCCATCAGATCTTTTTCTTTGTCCGCCAAACGCTCATCTATTTTAGCTATAAAACGATCGGTGATTTTCTGAATATCGACCTGAGCTTGCCGATCATCATCCTCAGTAATATCCTTGTCCTTGAGTAAGTCTTTAACATCCGAAAGCACGTCACGACGGCTATTACGTACCGATATACGAGCATTTTCCGCTTCTTGCCGCACCTGTTTGATATAGCCTTTCCGGGTTTCCTCAGTCAGCGGAGGCATCGGTACGCGAATCACCTCACCCGCTGTCGCTGGATTAAGGCCGAGACCTGAATTCATAATAGCCCGCTCTATGTCCTGCACTAAACTTTTCTCCCAGGGAGTAACAGAAAGCGTACGGGCATCGAGAACAGTAACATTGGCCACCTGGTTAAGTGCAGTCGCACTACCGTAATAATCTACCTGCAAAGAATCCAGCAAGCTTGGGTGCGCACGGCCAGTGCGAATGCGATTCAAACTGACACCGAGGGCATCGAGAGTTTTCCCCATACGCTCTTCGGCGTCTTTTTTTAATTCATTGATCACGGGTGATCCTCCTGCTGATTTATATGAATAACTGGTGTACTGGCTGGGCTACGGTCGCGCTGATGAAGCTTCCTCTATCAGGGTTCCCTCGCTGCCACCCATCACAATATTAAACAGGGCACCCGCTTTGGACATCCGAAACACTCGCAGCGGCATAGCTTGATCCCGACACAAACAAATCGCCGTATGATCCATTACTTCAAGCTTTTTACTCAAGACCTGATCATAAGAAAGGTATTCATATAAGGTAGCACTGGGGTTTTTAATCGGGTCTTCTGAATAGACACCATCAACCTTAGTTGCCTTCAATACAATTTCGGCATCGACTTCGATAGCCCGCAAACAGGCAGCAGAATCCGTTGTAAAGAAAGGGTTACCCGTCCCTGCGGCAAAAATCACCACCTCCCCACTATCAAGATAACGCATCGCCCGCCGACGATCGTAATGTTCCACTACCCCGCTCATAGGAATAGCTGACATCACGCGAGTGGAGATACTATTACGATCGAGAGCATCCCGCATCGCGAGACTATTCATCACCGTCGCCAGCATACCCATATGGTCACCGGTCACCCGCTCCATGCCGGCTTCACTTAGGGCAGCGCCGCGAAACAGATTACCTCCGCCAATGACCAGCCCTACCTGAACACCAATGCCTACCAACTGACCAAGTTCCAGAACCATGCGATCTAGTACTGCGGGATCAATGCCAAAGCCTGCTTCGCCAACCAGCTCTTCTCCGCTCAGCTTCAGGAGAATGCGCTTATATTTTCTATCCTGATTCTCACTACCGGCCGGCATTACGGTTTCCTATAATTATAGTTGCTTCAACGAGTGTCGACATGACTCCATTGTTCATGATTTGGGATTAAACCCACCACTATCAACTCGATGCCTTAACCTGGGCAGCCACTTCGGCAGCAAAGTCATTTTCTTCTACCTCGATGCCATCACCGACTTCATAACGGACAAACCCGACGATATCAGCATTGGCATTTTTTAGTAGCTGGCTAACTTTAATATCCGGATCTTTAACAAAGGCTTGCTCCACCAGGCTCGACTCGGCAAGAAATTTTTTGACTCGACCACTGATCATCTTCTCAATGATCTCCTCTGGCTTACCACTTTCGCGAGCCTGGGCTGCATAAATTTCTTTTTCTTTGGCAACCAGCTCCTGCGGCATGTCTTCGGGTTTCACCACCTGTGGATTCACAGCCGCCACATGCATGGCGATATCGCGCGCCAAATCACTATCGCCAGCTGTTAACGCAACCAGCACGCCAATTCGGTTATTACTGTGAACATAGCTCCCTACGACATCGCCAGACAGGATTTGAATACGTCTGACTTTAAT
>JAUUYV010000141.1 GCA_030590275.1 Porticoccaceae bacterium | reverse complement strand
TTAGTGAAACTTATATCTCACTTCCCCAAAAATACGCCGGCCTGCCAGCGGCAGGTCGTTCGGTATCGCAGGCACCGGGATTGTATTTAGGCTAGGCTCCCTTGCATCTTCGTCAAAGATATTTTTAGCCAAAACTGATAATTCTAGTTGATCACCAAAGAATTTCTTTCTTACGGTCATATCTACAATGGTGTAGTCATCGATGTCGCTCCGAGTATCACCAAACGCTCTGTTCCGATCCATAACACTATTAAGCTGTACAGAGATATCAAAGTTATTCGGTAGCTCGGCAAAGCCTCGGATATAAAACTGTTGCTCCGGCGCATTGGCCCCATCACTGTTAGTGTTTTTATCCTCCGCATCCTGCCAGGAATAGTTACTTAAAATCGAAAATTGCTCAGTAATATCCCAGCTTATTTCAATTTCCAGACCGTCGGCCTCCTGCTCGCCAACGTTTTGCGCGGTACGGGTACTGCCGTTCATATCGGGAGTAAATTGAATAATATCTTCCCATTCATAGTGAAATACATTTAAGTCAATACTCACATCAAATGTTGGTCGATAATTAAATGCAAGCTCGTAACTTTTAAGGGTTTCCGGCTCCAAATCTGGATTACCCAGAACAGTCGGATTAGATTGCACTCGGGTTTCAGCGAACGAAGGTGCGCGGAATGCCTCACCATACAAAAACTTGCTGGTCAGATTGTGTCGCGTCGACCACACCAGGGCGAATCGGGGGTTTACCGTGTCACCAAAATCGGAATAGTGGTCGTAACGAAGGCCTGCTGTAAGCTCCCAGTCAGCGGCCAGGTGCCATACATCCTGAACAAACAGATAACGATTTTCTCTATTATCCTCGGGCAGAAATACCAAAGGCGTGTCGCTAACATCGATCAGAGGCGAACCTGGAAATATGGGAAACCCCGTTGATGGGTCAATACCAAAATTCTTTTCCTCTTCGGTTTTATAAACTTCACCGTAATAATAACCGGTGCCAACTAGCACTTCATGACTGTCAAAGCCGTTATACGTGCCTAACAAGTTTGCTCTTGTATGGCGTTCATACACTTCCGGGTTACCGATAATACCGTTCGGAAATGGAGGGAAGATAGGTATCGGTGGGAAATTGTTAGGAACAAAAAAAGGCCCTCGGGACCCAGACGGGAAAAGAATCAGGTCGTCATCCACTTCCTGGCTCGTTTGCAGGTAACTGACGGTGGCCTTGATCCCCAGGTTTTGTGAGAAATCAGGGTTTTCATAGGTAAGATCACCGTTGTAGCGTTCGCTTGATACCCGCCCACTATTATCTAGCGCCTCAGCAATGCCAACGCCCACCCCTCCATCTCGCCTTATTTGTGCGCCGGTACGGAACGTGAAATGACCATATCCCAGTTCTAGTCGGGCGTCTAAATGCTCTCGTTGAAGATTTACTTTTCCTGGTGCAAGCGATGCCGCAGTGTTTGACACGTCATCCAGGAACGTTTGAGCATCAGCATCAATTTTTTCCTGATGCCCATCAGTGTCTTGAAGTTCCAGGCTCGCTGCAATACTTAGATCCTCATTAGAACGACCATAGTTTAACCAAACATTCTTTGTATTAAAGGAACCGTACCGTACACCCATTTCTAGACCAGATATTTCTGTTGAGTTTTTGGTAACAATATTTATCACACCTGCAAAAGCATCTGCACCATAAACTGCGGAACCGGGCCCACGGATTACTTCAACACGGGCAATAGATTCAACCGGCATACCACCCCAAACTTGATTTCGGTCACCCAGATACAAATTGGTGAGCGGGATCCCATTTATCAACATTAAAACCTGAGGGTTGCTTCCGGTATATATCCCTCTAAATACATATATAGGGGTATAACCTAACGCCCGACGCGCGACATGCAAACCTGGGATGGTTTCCAATATCTCATCTACATCAGTAGCGCCTATTTGTTTGATATCTTTGGCCGTAATAACCGAAGCCACAGCAGGTGCTTTTGAAAGTGGCTGGGAGATACCCGTAGCAATACTCACAAATTCTTCATCCCCATAGAACGAGAGCAATTCCTCTTCCTCGCTTGCCAGCGAAATGCCCGGACAAACTACTATTAGAGCTGTCAGCAATGCAGTGGCCTTATGCTTTAGCATGATTGATTTCCTCTTAGGATTTTCTCCAGGCTCGCGTAACATCCAAACCCGTGTAGTTAATGGTATTAATAGATAAAGGAAAAAACGTCCCCTCTGGATGATTAATTGCATCTAAGTAGCACGGCGTCATTCCAGCAATAAATGACGGTGCCGCCATTAAATAATGCTCCACTGGGGTTGCCCCATGATCCGCCGCCAAAGCAGCGACTACGCCCGCTATATTTAGCTGGTACTTTAGACGGGTACTTTTTAAATATGCTTCAATCTCAAAGGCTAGGGTCATGTATTTTCCTTCACCTAAACCCAGAGACTTTGAAAACTCCAACAATGGCTGAATTCGTTCGTCAGCGGCTACCAAAGGCCGACCGTATCCACAGACATTCCTGTATTTTTTTAACTCCTGCCAGGTGATTTCTGAGATCGTCTTATCTTGTCGAATCTGTTTTTCCGCGCGGTAAAGAAAATCTACCGCACCCTTTACGGGGCCAAGTCCATATATAGTCGCCTCCGATACGGCAACTCCAGCTGCTATAGCTAAGACACCTGTTGATCTCGTCGTACCAGCCAAAGCAGCAACTCGGTTATTCCATAATCTGGGGTCCGGGTAGCTAGTAGAGATTCTCCAAACCCCCTCAACGAGAGCAGCATAATTTTGTATCCTCTCTCCAGTAATGCCATAAAGAAAATACTCCATCCATGAAGCACCTTTAAAATCTGATAAAACACTTTTGCCACGGAGAATTGCATCTTCACCAAAAATAATGGCCCCCATATCCGTTTGCCAATTATCTTCACACTGCTTTAGTAGTTCGGGACCAGATAACATATTTTGTAATTTATCCATGGCTAGATACAGGCCCGGGATCATTGGTCAACGTAAGTCCGTCGGCAAAAAACGGATAGCGAGTAAAGCCTAATTTCTCCTGCTCCAGGGCGTGGGCGGCAGCACCGGGGAGACGTAGAATAAGGTAGAGCACCTCGACCTGTTCTGGTTCGAACTCAAGATCAAACAATGCCGCAGCGGCAACACCAGAGAAACTCAAGGGTGTTTGTGAGCACGCTTCCAGCTCCACTCGATGTTTTTGGAGCCATCGCAATGTCTTGGTACCATCAATTGTGCACAGGTGGTCGAGGAGCTGTTTCACCGGTGTGGGGCAGCTGGCGCCGTTGGGATCAAAACCCGGCGTGTGCTCCATTTCGGGCCAGACATCGGCACGCTCTTCCTTCGGGGGGTTGGCGATGATTTCTCGCCAGGCCTCAAGGTCAGTACCGCATTGTTGCCAATATTGCAGGGCATAATAGACCTCTCGGCTGCCCCCCAGGTTGCCAGCACCGACCGAAATCGCCGCAATCAGGGCCGACGCTCTGGTTGAGCCACCGACACCGGCATTCATTGCCGCACGTACGCTATGATCCCGGGGTCCGGGATTGGCTAACGCGACGGCAAGGGATTCAAAAACTTTGGCCTGGGATTTGCTCGGTGGTTCGAGCTTAAATAGCAACCAGATATATTCGACCAGGCTTATTTTACCCAGCAGATCGCCATAGACGTCATAGCCCGAGCAATAACAGACCGAAGCCGCGAAAGGATTGTCGGGCTCGGGCTCCTCTCGCCAAATCTTAGTGGTGATTTGCTCTTCCGGGGGTTTGTCCTGAGTTTTACTCATAAGAATTGTTCGGCCAGGTAACTAGGTGTTTGCACGCAAAAAATCTGTTCGCCCACCGATAGGTGGTATTGCTTCTGGGTCTATACGAACATCTAGCAAGGTCGGGCCTGGGTGTCTACCGATGGCGGAACCATCGAGCGCAAGAAGATCATCAACGGAATGAATAATATGGTTCTGAACACCCATGGATCCGGCGAATGCGGCAAAATCTATTTTTGGCAACTCAAAGGCGATGGGCTCGGCACCGGTCAGGCGTTGCCCGTGTTTAACCATGCCAAAGGCACTGTCGTTGAGGATAACGTAGATCACCGGGATTTTTTCCTGGATGGCAACTGTTATCTCCTGGCCACTCATCAGCATACTGCCGTCACCAGTAATACAGACAACAGGCTCACCTGGATGCGCCAGCGCTGTACCCACGGCACTGCCGATCGCCCAGCCCATGGGCGCAAAATCAAGGGTCGCCCTAAACAGGCCTTCCCGAGCATCACGCTTACCAGAGATTCGCCTGTCGTAGGGGTGCAGGTAGTGGATCGCCCAGGCGAAACTATTGCCGACATCGGCGAGGTAATGAGTGTGAGGCGGGAATATATTGGGTAATTCACGCATCAACCTTTGGGGTTTCAGTGGTATCGCATCGGAGACAAAGCCCTCCTCATCATCAAGCTTAAAGGAGCGCGTGCGCTCAGTTGATAGGTTCTGGGGCTCACTAGTTACCTGTTTGTAGAGGTGAGGCTTTTTATTGAGCCCTTCAAGAATCGTGTCAAAAATCGTCTCTATACGACCTCTGACGTGCAGTGTTGCCATGGGCGTTTTGGCAAAATTAATCTCGCTTTCTTCAATGTGGATAATACGCTTGCTAAATAGCTCTAGATCCCAGCCGCTGGTGGCCCATTGCCCGAGGTCTGCGCCAATCACAAATATCCGATCGACACTAGAGTCGGCCATTAGCTCTCGGGCATCCTGATGCCCAGCAATACCAATTACCCCACGGAACAAAGGGTGATAAGGACTAACTAGACCCTTACCCTGAGGAGTAACAATGACCTGGGCATCGATTTTCATCGCCACGGACAGAATCAGACCGATGGCCTCAGCCGCCTCATTACCTATGAGAAATACAGGTTTGTTGCATTGTTCAATTTCTTCAGCAAGTTGAGCTACCGCCGCAGTATCAAACAACGAAGGTTTATTGAGTAAAGCGGGCAAATCAAACAGTGGTCGATTGGCGTTGGGTAGCTGCTGCCACATATCCATTGGCACACTAATGTGGGCGGGGCCACGCTCGGAAAAAGCACTCATAATGGCGGTAATAAGTTTGCGCTCAAACTGATCGGGGTGCGACACCAGCGTGCTATAACGGCAAACCTGCTGATATAAGGCGACGGTGTTAATAGCCGTGCAGGATGATTCCTGAACCGCCCCGGCGCCAAAACTAGCCAGCGCTGTTTGTGCCGTGATAACCAGGAGGGGGATATTATATTCTGCCGTCGCGGCGACCCCGGTAATCAGGTTGGTAGCACCGGGACCGGTCGTTGCACAACAGACACCCAGTTTGCCGGTACTGCGAGAATAACCGTCAGCCATATAGGCAGCACCGGACTCATGGCGGGCAACAACAGTTCTTGGCCCACCCTGGCGCTCACTGCGCGCCATGGCATTATAAAATGGCTCTATAGCGCCACCGGGTATGCCAAAAACGTAGTCGACCTTAAGCTGCTCAAGATAAGCAAGCAAGAGATCGCCATAATCATTCACATCAATTCCTCTTTGATATTTATCCTTAAGCACTTCCTGTGCAGGTTGCTGGCGGAGATTCACTTTATAGAGCCCTCTCTATTTAAAATCCTTTTTATAAATTATCAATAAATCAATGAGTTGTAGATGTTTATTAACTTTGTTTGATAATAACGCTATTGC
>JAUUYV010000090.1 GCA_030590275.1 Porticoccaceae bacterium | reverse complement strand
TTGTGGGCAATAAACGTCTCATGCTGTCCTCGACCTTATCGAGAAAGCCAGCGGACGGGCTCACCAAAACCGCCTGCGCTTGCTCATCGTGCTCGGCCTGAGAAAACAAATCCATTGCGATCCAGTCGGGATCGGTACCACCATCACAAACAATCAGTATTTCGGAGGGCCCCGCCACCATATCCAGACCAACCTGACCAAAAACCTGGCGCTTAGCAGCCGCCACATAAGCATTGCCCGGCCCAACAATTTTATCCACGGGCGGAATAGTCTCAGTACCATAGGCCAACGCAGCAATAGCTTGCGCGCCACCCACAGTAAACACTCTAGTGACCCCGGCAATCGCTGCTGCTGCCAACACTAAAGGGGAGAGTTCGCCATCAGGGGCTGGAGTCACCATCACAATGTCAGCCACCCCCGCCACGCGCGCGGGAATCGCGGTCATCAATACAGAAGATGGATAACTGGCCTTACCGCCTGGAACATAGATACCGACCCGCTCCAAAGGCATAATCTGCTGGCCCAGCAAGGTGCCATCGGCCTCCTGATAAGTCCAGGAATCCTGTCGCTGTCGCTGGTGAAAATTATCTATGCGCTTAGCCGCAGTACTCAGTGCCTGGCCTTGATCACTGGGCAAATCTTCGAGAGCTTGTTGCAACTGGTCCTGGTCGACTTCCAGCTTATCTTTACCTAAGTCCAGTTTCCGCCGATCAAAACGGTTGGTGAAGTCCACCAAAGCCGCATCGCCTTTTTCCCGAACCTGGGCCAAAATATCGGCTACGCTCTTATCCAGAGCCTCATCAAGCCCTGCACTCCATTTTGTCAGCTCAGCTAGCTGCCGATCAAAATCGAGGGAATTCGTACGTAATCGATTGACGGTTAGTGGAAGGCCTGCCTCAAGCCCCGACGACCCGGCTCCCGATATCGAGGCTTGCTGTTTCTTATTGACCACAGCTAACTCCCTTCTACCGCTCTTTTTAGCTCCTCGACGAGAGGTTGAACCAACCCGTATTTGGTTTTCAAGGCGCCTTTATTAATAATTAGGCGCGAACTAATATCAGCAATCAAATCGCGAGCTTCCAGCCCATTGGCGCGAAGAGTATTACCACTATCGACAATATCGACAATTTCGTCAGCTAGAGCCATCACCGGAGCCAGCTCCATACCGCCATATAATTTAACCACATCGGCCTGTCGACCCTGCTCAGCATAATAACGACGAGCCACGTTAACGTACTTGGTGGCCACTCGAATACGCCCAGCCTTAGCTTGCGCGCCCTTAAGAGCCGCCGTCATCAAGCGACAGCGTGCAATACCTAGATCTAGCGGTTCATAAAAATCATCGCCACCGTGTTCAAGTAGCGTGTCTTTTCCAGCGACGCCAATGTCAGCGGCGCCAAACTGGACATAGGTTGGCACATCGGTTCCACGTAAGACCAGGAGACGAATACCTTCCCGGTTGGTGTCAAACACCAGTTTCCGACTACTGGCAATATCCTCTGCAGGTTCGATCCCCGCTCGCGACAAAAGCGGCAAGGTTTCTTCGAGAATTCGCCCCTTGGTCAAGGCAATAGTAAGACTACCGGCCATCGTGCTTGTTTCCAGGTTTAGTTTGGCACCCGGCGAATATTAGCGCCCAGCTGCTGTAGTTTTTCTTCAATGCATTCATAGCCTCGATCGATATGGTAAATACGATCAACTGTGGTCTGGCCCTCTGCCACCAACCCTGCTATCACCAGGCTCGCAGAAGCCCGCAAGTCTGAGGCCATCACCGGAGCACCCTTAAGAGCTTCAACCCCCCTTACCACTGCGGTATTACCCTGAAGGCTTATCTGTGCCCCCATACGATTCAGCTCGTGGGTCTGAATCAAACGGTTTTCGAAGATAGTTTCAGTGACCATACCCACCCCCTCTGCCACCGCGTTGACTGCGGTAAGCTGGGCTTGCATATCGGTAGGAAATGCTGGGTAGGGTGCGGTACGCAGATCTACCGCCTTTGGTCTCGAGCCGTGCATATCCAGCTCGATCCAGTCATCACCGGTATTAATTTCAGCGCCGGTTTCCTCCAGCTTAAGAAGAACTGCCTCGAGAATGTGAGGGTCGGTATTTTTAAGCTTAATTTTGCCTCTGGTAGCCGCACCCGCGGCTAGATATGTCCCGGTTTCAATACGGTCGGGCATAATTCGATATTCGCCACCACTTAGGCTTTCGACCCCATTGATAATGACGGTGTCGGAACCCGCGTTTTGTACATCGCCACCCAGGACATTAATACAGCGGGCCAGATCAACCACCTCAGGTTCACGCGCAGCGTTCTCGATGATGGTATGCCCTTCTGCCAGGCTTGCAGCCATCATCAAGTTCTCTGTACCACCAACAGTGACCGTATCCATCAAGATATGAGTACCTTTTAACCGGCCCTCCACGGTGGCATTAATATAACCACCCTCGACCTGGATAGTTGCCCCCAACATTTCCATGCCGCGCAAATGCAAATCTACCGGTCGACTACCAATGGCACAACCGCCAGGAAACGAAACCTGAGCTTCTCCGTAACGAGCAAGCAATGGACCGAGAACGAGAATTGATGCCCGCATTGTCTTCACCAACTCATAAGGTGCGCTACGACTATGCAGAGCACTGGTATCTACCTCCACACTCATATGCTCATCCAGTACCACGTTCACGCCCATGCATCCGAGCAACTCGATCATGGTAGTAATATCGTGGAGGTGTGGAATATTCGACACGGTTACCGGCTCACGAGCTAGCAAAGTACAGGCCAAAATCGGCAATGCAGAGTTTTTGGCTCCCGATATCCGTATCTGCCCCTCCAGGGGCGTACCACCGGTGATCAATAATTTATCCATGGTAAAACTCAAACATTGTCGTTAATGACACAAGATATAAAAGAAGAGCACTTAACTACTGATTGACTAAAATCTAATCTCTAAGCCCTAAGCTCAGCCCACTCCGCCGGAGTGTACGCCTTAATATTAACCGCGTGGATAGCACCAGAGGCTATCAATTCATTGAGCACCCCATAAATTTTTTGCTGCCGTTGTACTGCCCTCAAGCCTTCGAAAACCTCACCAACCACAGTGACACTCACGTGATTACCTTCGATCAGCGCTTCTACCTCACTAAGTTCCAGCTCAGATTTCAGGCTGGCGCTTATCGTTTTTACATCCATTTTCTTTATCCTAAGATCATAGCCCTAAATCACAGTCCTGACCGTTTCCTTTATCCAAACTCATCTTTAACCTGAACGCCATCCCACTCGGCAATGACTTTATCGAGATCGCCCTCGTTTTGCTGGGCTGATTGTACGAACTGATTACGAAAGGTTTTACCCAGATTAATACCATTAATCACAACATTGATCACTTTCCAATCACCATCCCGGTTCAGTCCCAGGGTATATTCCAAAGGGTATCTACCTTCAGCATTACGAATTTCCTGTGCAACCGTAACGCGACGCTTCTCACCAACATCCCCGGCAGAAGACAGCAAAGTAATTTCTTCGTCACCATAGTTCAGCAAGCCACGCCCATAAGTTTCTACCAAACCGCTCTTAAAGACGCGGGCGAATTCATCCTTCTGGGCCTCGGTAGCCGTCTTACGATAAGGCCCCATCACATTAAAAGCGATCCAGTCAAAATCAATCACTTTCACCATAGATGCATCGACCTCAGCAATGAACTGATCAAACCGTGCTTCCTCATCAAGACCCACAGTCGCGCTATTGGCTTCTGGTTCTCGATGATTTTCGATCAGCGCCACAATTTCTTTAGTAACAGAGTCGATCACTTCGTAGGGCTGTGGCGAGGGCAATGCCTGAGCGTCCGTGACTGCATTGTTAGCGTTAGCGACCACATTGCCAGCGACCACAAAAGCGACCTGTGTACTTGAGGTCAACGCAGTTGCTAATAGCGTAGCGACCAACAAAGCTTTTCGAAAGCAGCGTAAATTGAACAATAGAACATCCAGTTTCAATCGAACCCGCATCAGTATCTGCTCAAACATATGAACGGTTCCTGTTTTCCACAAAACACACCACAGAGACAAAAAAGGACGGCAAGTACCCGTCTTTGCTAGAAATTTTTCGACCTGTCGTCCCGTGAACGGTGACTTTAAAGACCGCACACTATACCAGTGCCTCCGATTTATTTCGAACCCCTGGACTACCCGGGCAGCAAAACCAACCCAGGGAACTAGCTAGCATGAACCACCTTACGAGAGCGCACATTGTTTGCGTTCAAACACGCTGTACGAGATCAGTTAATGGCCGCTATCTTTCCCACATTACTATTGATTCTATTCGGCCTGCTAGGACTAATCTGGAGCGCAGACCGCTTCGTTATTGGTAGCGCAAGCCTCGCCCACAACCTGGGGATCTCACCTTTAGTCATTGGCCTCACCATAGTCGCTTTTGGTACATCGGCTCCCGAAATTATCGTTTCCATTAATGCCGCCCTGCAAAATGCCGGGGAAATTGCCGTGGGTAACGCCCTCGGCTCAAACCTGGCCAACATAGGCCTGGTGTTAGGGATCACAGCACTGGTCGCCCCTCTCCCAGCACAACGACACTTAATCTGGCAGGAGGGCCCGGCGCTACTATTTGTCACCATCGCAGCCGGCGCCTGTCTTTATAATGGTTTTCTGGGACGTACGGAAAGCCTGCTGATGTTGTTAATGATTCCGCCGACAATGTTTGCCCTGATCTACTATAAAAAAGACCATCCCGACCCGGAAATTGTGGCTGAAGGTGAGCAGGTGCCCGGATCATCTAACACAGCGGCTATCCTTTGGTTTGTAGTCGGGCTAATAGTGATGCTGATCAGCGCTCGTCTGCTGGTTTCAGGAGCTAAAACACTGGCGTTAGAGTTTGGTATCAGCGAATTGGTCATCGGCTTAACCGTAGTCGCCATTGGCACCAGCCTTCCGGAACTTGCAGCTTCCGTGACCAGCGCCCTGAAGGGTCACCACGATATCGCCATCGGCAACGTATTCGGTTCCAATCTGTTTAATCTCTTAGCCGTTATGCCCATCGCCGGGCTTATCGAACCGCTGGAATTAGGAATGGAAGTGTTTTACCGCGACTATGCCGCTACGCTCATCCTCACTCTCGCTTTGTTACTGGTTATTGCGGTCGGCCTACGCGGAAAACGAGGACATACAAAATTGTCAAAGCGCGTCGGGGTTTTATTTCTGGGGCTTTACGTTCTCTATTATTTAATTCTTTTACCAAGCAGCTGACCCAACGCAAGTGTGCCGCTATACTGCCCGAAGACCAGGTAAGAACCGAACCCGTACCGAAATTTATCAAGCAACTTTGTTCTGAGTAACAACTTCTTGAACGACAATAAACTGGATACAAACAAGCCAGATACAAATAAGCTAAGCGATAGTGATCTTATCGCTCCCGCCGTACGCACTATTGAGATGGAGATTGCTGCCGTAAAGGAGCTGTTGCCACGCATTGGTGGCGACTTTGTGGATGCCTGCAAACTTATTCTCGCCTGTACCGGCCGCACCATCGTCATTGGCATGGGTAAATCCGGTCATATAGCCAACAAAATTGCCGCTACTTTGGCCAGCACTGGAACACCCGCATTTTTTGTCCATCCCGGCGAGGCCAGCCACGGCGACATGGGCATGATTACTCGATCAGACGTCGTAATCGCTATATCCAACTCCGGCGAGACCGTAGAAATCACCACATTAATACCGCTTATTAAACGCCTGGGTATCCCGCTAATCAGTATGACAGGAGCGACTGGATCTACCTTAGCGCAGGCATCTGACACCCACCTCGACATCAGTGTGGAAAGTGAAGCCTGCCCACTGGGCCTGGCGCCCACCACCAGCACCACCGTGGCCCTGGTTATGGGCGATGCCCTGGCAGTAGCTTTACTCGAAAAACGAGGCTTTAGTGCAGAAGATTTTGCCTTTTCCCACCCCGGAGGCAAGCTGGGCCGCAAACTACTATTGAAAGTGGGTGATGTTATGCACGGAGGCACCGACACACCGGAAGTCAGGCCCGATACTCTGCTACGGCAGGCACTGCTCGAAATGACCCAAAAAGGGCTGGGCATGACCACTGTAGTAAACGAGAAGGGGCAGTTATTGGGTGTCTTTACTGACGGCGATCTACGCCGCGCTATCGATCAGCAGGTAGACATTAACTCAGTAACCGTGAGCGAAGTGATGACCACCAGCTGCAAAACCATACACCCCGACCTACTCGCCGCAGAAGCATTAAGCATCATGGAGGCAAGCACCATCACCGCCCTGGTGGTTGAGGACGACAAACAGGCGCGGGGCGTAGTCCATATGCACGACCTGCTAAAAGCGGGCGTTGCATGACTAACTCATCCCAATCAGCCCCTGTTAATAAAACCAATACCAGGAAGCCAACCGCGCAGATTGTTACAGCTGCCAAAATGGTCAAAGCGCTCATACTTGACGTAGACGGCGTCCTCACTGATGGCAAACTTTACTATGGTAATGAGGGAGAGGAGTTCAAAGCCTTTAACGTCCAGGACGGCCTCGGCATTAAACTCCTGCAGCGGGCGGGCATCAAAGTGGGCATTATTACTGCGCGCACCTCTGCAGTAGTAAGTCGTCGCTCCGAGGAACTAGGAATCGACCTGCTAATACAGGGCCGTGAAGACAAACTAAATGCGCTGCAAGAAATAATTGCAGAGCAACCCCTGTCCTGCACCCTGGCTGAGATAGCCTATATGGGCGATGATCTACCCGACTTGCCTGTCATTCGTAAAGTAGGGCTAGGAATGACCGTCGCCAACGCCAGCACCACCGTCGCTCAACATGCTCAATGGCAGTCAGGCTTTCCCGGTGGTTCGGGAGCAGTGCGCGAAGCTGCTGAACTTATTCTCAACGCTCAAAACAAACTCGAGTCAGTATTAGCGGACTATCTACAGTGAAAAATATCGCCCTCATGACCTCCGTTA
>JAUUYV010000019.1 GCA_030590275.1 Porticoccaceae bacterium | reverse complement strand
GTTTAATGAGCTGCTCGAAGGGCAGAAGCAAATCATCATTACCAGCGATAGAATACCCCAGGCTCTACAGGGTGTGGAGGAACGACTGTTGTCTCGCTTTGGTAGTGGTCTGACGGTACAAATCGAAGCCCCTGAGCTTGAAACACGCGTTGCCATTCTCGAAGCAAAAGCGGGTAAGTTGAAGCTCGAATTATCAGATGACGTCGCATTTTTCATTGCCAACGTAATTCATTCAAATGTTCGAGAGCTTGAAGGCGCCTTACACCGAATTTCAGCATACGCTCAATTTACAGATCGGAATATCGATGTTGATCTTGCGCGTGATGCTTTAAAAGATCTGCTGATTTATAAAGACCGGCAACTGACCATCGATAACATTCAGCGCATAGTCGCCGATTTTTTCAATATTAAAATTTCTGACCTTATTTCAAAAAGTCGAGCACGAAATATAGTGCGCCCGCGGCAAATGGCGATGTCCTTTTCAAAACAGTATACTAACTTGAGTTTGCCTAAAATCGGGGCTGAATTTGGTGGCCGTGATCACACAACTGTATTGCATGCGTGTAAAAAAGTGGATGAATTGGTCAAAGCAGATTTGAATTTTGAAACCGACTATAAGAAACTACAGAAAATTATCGGTGGATAGAGAATCGAACGAAACTATATGTATATAATGTGGATAAGTCCGATTATATTGATGGATTATGTGTGTATAAGTGTGTGTGTAAAGTAATGCACAATTACGTGCAAAGTTATTCACAGTTAATCCACAGTATTAACTGTGATAACTAACTGATTTATAACGTTTTTAACTAGATATCCCGGTTTCAACAGGACTAATAATAGTAATAAAGTAAATTTTAAAATGAACATCAAGATAAAAAGAGAACAACTTTTACCCGCCCTGATATCAACATCAAGCGTTGTCGAAAAAAGACAAACCTTACCAATATTGTCTAATCTTCTTTTAAAGTTAAAAGACGGGGTTTTATCTATAACAGGCTCTAATCTTGAAGTTGAAGTTAATAAGTCGTTAGCTGGGGTGACTGCAGATGATGTTGATATAACACTGTCCGCGAACAAGCTTGTTGAAATATGCCGGGCGTTGCCCCCGGGTAGTGATATCACTATTAAAGTTGAGCCAGGTAAAGCCATAGTTACATCAGCAAAAAGTCGTTTTACGCTTAAATCATTGCCTGCTAACGAATTTCCTGAACTCAAAGCGATGGAGTACCAGGAACGGTTTACGCTGCCTGTGGACGCATTTAAACGAATATTGGAGCTCACAGCCTTTTCGATGGCTGCTCAAGATGTTCGTTATTACTTGAACGGTATATTACTGGAAGTCGAAAATAATCGATTAGTAGCGGTTGCGACAGATGGCCACCGCTTGTCAAAAAGTGAGGCGCTATTAGATAATAACCAGACACCTGATAAGCATCAGATTATTATTCCGCGTAAGGCAATACAGGAAATAATGCGCTTATTAAATACCTTATCTGAAAATGGGGGAAAAACTGAAAGCGTTAAATTGGAGTTAAATAGTAAACATTTAAAACTCAGTGCTTCGGATACAATCATTACCGCGACCTTAATAAATGGGCAGTTCCCTGAGTACGAGTCAATACTGTCGGCGGATCTTGATAAATCAATACAAATTAATCGGCAACAATTCCTGGAAACATTATCTCGTATTTCAGTGCTAACCAATGATCGATTGCACGGGGTTCGATTAAATTTTAATGATAATGTACTTAAAGTTTCAACCAACAACCCTGAACAGGAAGAAGCAGAAGATGAGTTACCCTGTGTTTATGAAGGAGAGGAGATCACAACCAGCTTCAACGTTAACTATATTATTGAAGCACTGAAGGTTATAGACAGCGAACACGTCATTCTTAATATTAAGGACAAAGATTCAGTTTGCCTGATTGAAAAACCAGGTGATGAATTATCCGCGTGGCTTATTATGCCGATGAGGTTGTAGGAAGGAGCTTTTACCACCACATACTATTTAATAAATGTTTCACGTGAAACATTTATTGTGAACCAGCCGTACTAAAAAAGATTAGCTGGTGTACTGCCCAAAAGCCGCACTAAAAGCGGCTTTTTTACTTATATCCAATCAATTATATGACTGGTTTCGACAATAATGTAAACGAGATACTTTCGGCGATTGAAGATATTCTAAGGCCTATTCTTTCTCCTCGCCAACCGTTTGATGGAGTAGAGGTCTCGTTGTTATCTTTAAGCGATGGAGATCAGCGTTTTGCGTTGCATTGGATTAAGGTGATCTCGGTTAGTAATATCGAGCTTACATATGTATTCGCATGCAGCATTGGTGACGCACGGGAAAAGCTGAGTTTAAAAGGAGTTCGTGTCTGGTTGTTAGAAAGCCTGGCTATGTACGATCGTGAAGGCTTGTATCCCGCGATGTTAAGCTTGCAGGATATTGAGGGTTTCGCAAAGCGCTATGCCCGGCAGGTATATAGCTGTGAATTGAAAGACGTAAAAGCGCATTTAAATCTTTTTATTCGTGGCCTGACCGGCAGGGCGTTATCGTTAAAAGAAAATAAAGATATGTATACGGACACTGAGCACCTGTATTTACCGGAGTCGATTTCGAAATATAGGGATAAAAATAAAAATAGGGCTCTTTACAAGGCGATGGCGTGTTTTTTATGGGCACAAACCTGGTACGGGACATTTAAACGAAAGGGGTATTCCAGCGAAACTACGCAGGCCAGATTAGACGCATATACAGATCCAGAAACAGCAAAACGCTACTTTCTAACACTGGAAAATATTCGCTTGCTGGCAAATATCGAACGAGACTTTCCGGGTTTATTCAGAGAAATGAGTGCTTTATCACCCCTGGTAATACCGAGCGATTCTAGTTGGAAAGCTATCAGCCGGTCCCTGGGTTTACCGGAGGCCAGTGTAGAGGACACCTTTGATGCTTTAGATCAATTGATGCAACTACATCTTCAGATTCCAGATACAGCATACCAGGGTGGGCTGAATTTATATGAAGTTGAGTCTCAGATCGATAAGCGAAAATCAAAAATCATAGGTGATATTAGCGAACTTCTTAAAAATAATACGATTGATCACAATCAGTTGAAGCAAGCGACGGAAGCGCTAAATGCAGCTCAGGGCTCAGAGCAAGAAGATGCCGGTACAACCGGGGATAAGGAAGCACAGGCTTCAGAAGAAAATTCAAATCCCGCGCAGGAGCAAAGCAAGCTAAACGAAATGCTACAAGCCTTACTACAGGATATCGAGCATTTTGAAGAGGGTCTATTCAGTGATATGGCGGGGGGGGATGTTAATGAAACACCTGTCCGGACTGCAGACCAAGATCCGGTAATAGAGCCATCGATGCGAGAACAAATAGAACTCGATGAGTGGGACTACTTACGACAGAGCTACCGTTCTAGATGGTGTCGAGTGAATATTAATAAGGTAGAGGGCGTTGAGGATGGGTTTGGGCAGAAAACTAAAGATAAATACCCCTTTGTATTATCCAAAATCCGGAAAATATTTGAAGCGATGAGAGATCAACCACGATACGCAAATCGCCAGACAGATGGAGATGATATAGATTTAGATGCAGTGGTTGAAACGTATACGGCCAGGTTGGCGGGTGAAGAATTATCAGAAAGAATGTATATCCGGCGACAGAAAAGTGAGCGAAGTGTCTCAGTGTGCCTATTGATTGATATGAGTGGCTCGACGAAAGGCTGGATAAATCAGGCGATGCGAGAAAGCCTGATTCTCGTTAGCGAAGCCTTGAATACCCTGGGTGACCAGTACGCTATTTTGGGTTTTTCAGGCTTAACCCGGCAGCGGTGCGAAATTTATACGGTTAAGGATTTTTCAGATCATCATGGACTGGAAATTAGTAATCGAATTAGCAATATTCAGGCTAAAGATTACACTCGAATGGGGTTTGCAGTACGCTACGCTACGCGTTGTTTATTAAAGTCAGAAGCAAAACATCGAATTCTATTAATGCTGTCGGACGGAAAACCGGATGACTATGATGGATACCAGGGTGAGTATGGTATTCAGGATACACGAAAAGCAATCCTTGAGGCTCAGGGCCACTCGATTAACCCTTACAGCATCACCATTGATAAACAGGCACAAGTGTATTTACCGCGCTTATTTGGCACTGGGAACTATATAATATTGAATGATGTTTCGACCTTACCGTTAAAACTATCTGAAATATATAAAACTCTAAGTAGTTGATTATTAAGGGTAATAAAAATAAATAGCATCATTATATTGATTTAATAAGTACGGGAGAATTCACAATTTGAGCCATTTGATATAGAGTAAAATCAGGGCTTAATATATAGGGCATAAATGATGCTGTTGATGATCGACAACTATGATTCTTTTACGTATAACCTGGTTCAGTATTTTGGTGAATTGGGCGAGTCCGTGGAAGTTGTTCGCAATGACGAACTTAGTGTAGAGGCTTTGCGGCAAAAGAACCCGGATTACCTGGTCATTTCGCCCGGGCCGGGTATGCCACAACAGGCGGGAGTCTCAATTGAGGCGATCCAGGCATTTAGCGGGCGCATACCTATTCTGGGCGTATGCCTGGGACACCAGAGTATCGGTGAAGCATTTGGTGGCCAAACGATTCATGCAAACAGCCTGATGCATGGTAAAACCGATAAGATATTTCATAAAGGCGAAAGTATTCTGGAAGGCATGCCAGATCCGTTTATTGCTACTCGTTACCATTCACTGGTGGTCGATGAAGGTAGTTTTCCTGATTGCCTGCATCCCACAGCCTATAGCGAAGACGGTGAGCTTATGGCTTTGCGGCACCGTGATCATCCAACCATTGGTGTGCAGTTTCATCCGGAATCGATCAGTACCGAAAAAGGGCATCAATTATTGCAAAATTTTCTGGATCTGGCCACGACCGAACCTGTATAGCTGTTATGCTTGTATACCCTAGAGGGACGCAGCTCCCTTACAATAAATCCTGTTAACATTTGCTTGATTACCGTGATCTGATATACCACCCATGAGCGATATTCTAAATAAAATTCTGAGCGATAAAGGAAAAGAGGTAGTAGAGTGCGCACAGAGGGTTTCACTTCCAGAACTAGCCAGAAGAGTAGAGCATTTACCAGAGACCCGGGGTTTTGTATCAGCCATTCGAACTAGACTAGACTCAAAACAGGTGGCTGTAATTGCGGAGATAAAAAAAGCTTCACCTAGCAAGGGAGTCATTAGAGAAGACTTTAGGCCAGCTGAGATCGCGCGCGCGTACGCTGAAAACGGCGCGGCGTGTTTATCTGTTCTCACAGATCAGCAATATTTCAAAGGCCACGCTGATTTTTTGAAAGCAGCGCGAGCAGCGTGTGATATACCGGTATTACGCAAGGACTTCATGATTGATCCTTACCAGATTTATGAAGCAAGAGAAATGGGTGCTGATGCCATTTTGTTGATCGCCGCTGCGCTCGGTGACCCAATGATGAGTGATCTGGAGCAGACAGCAATAGCCCTGGGGCTTGACGTGCTGGTAGAAGTACACAACGAGCAGGAGCTAGAACGCGCACTGCGTCTGCAAACACCACTGCTTGGCATCAATAACCGAAATTTGCGAACCTTTGAGACGACGCTGAATACGACGCTGTCGATGTTATCGATGATTCCGGACGATAAGGTTGTTATTTCAGAGAGTGGTATTCGCACCCGAGAAGACATACGTTTGCTACGTGATAATGATGTGAACGGGTTTTTGATCGGCGAAGCATTTATGCGAGAGCAGGACCCCGGCCAGGCATTAGCTGCATTGATTTCGTAAAGTGCGTCAAACTGGCGCTAAAATATATTTATTATTAACTCACCCTATTTAAAAGAGGCAACAGCATCATGGATATCAGCATAGAAAGAGTGGGAAGCATGGCTTTTTCTGCTACGGCAGGTGATAGTGGACATACGGTGTTGATGGACGCATCGCCCGCAGTGGGGGGGGAGAACAAAGGCCCTCGGCCAATGGAGCTATTGCTGATGGGGTTGGGCGGAGCACATCAATTGATGTGGTGATGATACTGGAGAAGGCACGCCAAAAAATCTACAACTGTAAGGTGCAGATTAGTGCTGAACGCGCTGACACCGAGCCCAAAGTGTTTACTAATATACACGTTCACTTCATTGTGTCCGGAGAGGCACTTAGTGAAGAGCGAGTTGCTCGGGCGATAGAACTATCCGCCGAGAAATATTGTTCCGCGTCGATTATGCTCGGTAAGACTGCCACCATTACCCACGATTTCGAAATCGTGGAGGGTGAAACGGGCTAGTATATAACTGCGTTGGCGAGATACGGCGATTTTCAGAAAATAACCGCGCACTAAAACGATTAAATATGGATAACATTACTCAATGGTTCAGGCGTCAGGTCGCTAACCCGCAAATTGTCTTTTTGACAATAGCACTGCTTGTATTTATTCTGTTTATCACCTATACAGGGCAGATGCTGGCCCCGGTGCTAGCGAGCATAGTGATCGCCTACCTTCTGGAAGGTATTGTGAAATATCTACAGCGTTTAAAGGTACCGAGACTGCCCAGTGTCGTTATCGTGTACATCTGGTTTGTGATTTTTATCCTGATTATCATGTTCGCTCTGATGCCACTGTTGTTTAATCAAACCAAGGAATTGGTGCAAAACATACCCGCAATGCTCAGTCAGGGACAGGCTGCTCTGTTAACCTTGCCGGAACGGTATCCGGAATTGTTCTCAGAGGTCCAGGTTAATGACATGATCGATTCGATTAGAACAGAACTAACCGCCTACGGGCAGCAACTCCTGACACTCTCCCTCGCATCGGTCACCAGCGTAATCTCGGTTTTGATTTACGCAATACTGATGCCCATGCTGGTATTTTTATTTCTAAAAGACAAAGATAAAATCATATCATGGGTTAATGACAAGCTGCCTAAAGACCGTCAACTAGCCAACCAGGTATGGGGCGAAGTGGACATCAATATAGGAAACTATATTCGCGGTAAGTTCTGGGAGATATTGATTGTATGGGTCGTTTGTTGGGTAACCTTTATGGTAATGGACCTGCAGTGGGCGGCACTATTGGCGGTGTTGGTGGGTCTGTCCGTAATTATTCCCTATGTTGGTGCCTCGGTGGTGACCATTCCCGTGGCGATGGTCGCCTGGTTTCAATGGGGGTGGACGACACCATTTTTCTACTTAATGCTTGCTTACCTTATTATCCAGGCGCTGGACGGAAATGTGCTGGTACCGCTGCTATTTTCTGAGGTGGTGAATATCCACCCGATAGCCATTATTGTCGCAATTTTATTCTTTGGTGGCTTATGGGGGTTCTGGGGGGTATTTTTCGCAATACCCCTGGCAACCCTGGTGCAGGCGGTTATCAGTGCCTGGCCATCTAGTGAACGCCAGACGGAATAAGTTGGCGCACCCCAACATCGTAGGATACCGGCGAGTAAATTGAATCGCATCACGCAAGCAGGGCCCAACTACAGTTCGCCAATAACCCGGTAAGCTTTCTCCTACTATAGAGGTGTTAACTCGGGAGGAATCGCCCCCCCTGGAGACGTTTTTGACAGCGCATCGCGAATGGCGCTCTGCAGGGCTTCTTCAAATACCGGGTGATAAAACGGAAATCGCAGCATATCTTGTAAAGTGAGTTGTTGCTCTATACACCAGGCGATCAGGTGTGCGAGGTGCTCAGCACGAGGTGCGACCATACATGCGCCCAGCAATGTTCCGCTTTGTTTATCCGCGTACAGGTGAATTAGACCCTTATTATTCGCCATAACCAGAGCCCGCCCATGGGGGCCCATGGAAAATTTACCGATAACGGTGCGGTCTTCATCCAGTTGATCAAAGGATAAACCCACCTGGCAGATATTGGGCTCACTGAAGGTAATGTGAAAGGGAACATAACGTTTAAATGCGCTGAGCGACCCTGTCCCGGCATTATGCCCGGCAATTTTACCTTCATAGGACGCTTCGTGCAGTATGGGAACATCACCATTCACATCCCCTGCCAGGAAGATATGGGGCGCCTCTTTGAGTGCCATGGTATGGGGGTCGTATTCGGGTAAGCCGTGCTCATCGAGGCTAATACCCAGGGCCTCTAGCCCGACCCGATCTATATTTGAACGCCGCCCTATGCTGACGAGAACCCGATCAACATCAAATTGTTGATCGCCAGCGGTGACACGAATCAGGTCACCCGCTTTTTCCAGTTGCGCGTTTTGGCCCAGTATAAGCGGAAATTGTTTTTGAATGAGATCGATGGCACAGCGGTTGATATCGGGATCCTTCAGGCCGGCTATCGTATTCAGGGCATCTACCCCGGTTACGTTTACCCCCAGTTGGCTTAGTGCTTGCCCAAGCTCCAGGCCGAGTACGCCGAGGCCAATCACTGCCATCGACCCGGGCAAATCCGCTTGCTCAAAAAAGCTATCGGTGGTCAGAACTTGATCGCCAAGGGCAGACCAGGCTTCAGGAACAATGGGTCGGCTACCCGTGGCAATAACGCATCTATCGAATGTTACGGTATCTTCGTCAAGCTGCAAGGTATGTGGATCGGTAAAACGGGCGAATTCATTCAGAAACTTATCACCCATTTTATCAATAGAGTTTCCAAGCACCCGGTCAACGAGGATATCTCTGACATCCTGGACCCGCTCCATCGCTACTTCACTATCAAGGCTGAGCCCTTCAGCGCCTTCAATCCCGAATTTAGAATACTGTTTTCGAGCGTTGAACTCCTCAGCAATATGGATAAGCGCTTTGGAAGGCATACAACCTACGCGCGCGCAGGTTGTACCAAGCTCATCTTCAGCTGCTCCATCGATTAGGAGAAAGTTTTTAGTGTGACGGCGTGCCTGGCCCATGGCGTTAAGGCCAGCGGTGCCGGAACCCAGAATGGCGATATCCAGATGTTTACTCATTGTTGTTTTGCGGTTTCACGTGAAACGCAAGACTATACGGAAATACCGGTGGTCAGTAAATATCTGTTTGCGGATGATAACTAACTAAGTTCGCTCAGCAGGCGCTTAATCATGTCATGCGCCTGGCGGGCATAGCCCCCACCAAACAGGTTATAATGGTTTAATACATGATAGAGATTGTAAAAAACCTCGCGTAGAGCATAGCCGTCTCTAAGAGGGTAGGATTCCTGATAGGCCGCGTAAAAATCTGGATGAGCCCTGCCAAACAGGGTGGTCATTGCGATATCGGTTTCGCGATCGCCAAAGTAATGAGCAGGATCAAAGATGACCGCTTTTCCTGATTCCGTAAAGCCCCAGTTACCCTGCCATAAATCACCGTGTAGACAGGCGGCCTTTGGCGGCTTGTCAAAAAACGCTTCAAAGCGCTCATTCAATAGAAGACCATCATCGATCAGCTTGCGAGGTGCATGATTGTGATGGGCAAGATCTAACTGAAACCCCAGGCGGTATTTACGCCAAAAATCAAACCAGTTTGCAGATTTCGAGTTAGGTTGTGGTGTGGAGCCAATCGTATTGTCTGTACTGGAACCAAAAAGTGGTTGTTGGTACTGATGCATGTCTGCCAGTTGCTGGCCGAATTTCCGATATGAGGCTGTAGACTCATTTTCGTTAAGATGAAGCGCCTGCATCGCAATGAATGCCACATTATTGCTGATACCGGTACACAGTACCCCGGGTGTGGAGATGGCATTTGCATTGGCGATAGTTTGCAGGCCAACGGCCTCTGCTTCGAACATCGGAAGGGACTCACGGGCGTTGGTTTTTATGAAGACCTGGGAGGGATTAGAACCCACCAGAAAACATGAATTGATACAGCCACCCGACGCGGCCATGATGTGGTTGCTATCGGGTATAAGCCCCGAGTGTTGTTGGACTTGCTTGAGAATATCGGGCCAGTCGAGCATGGTGAATTTTACCTAATTGTTAGGGGTTCCTAAGGTATTCAGGGCGTGAATGCAATAATTATTAACATATCAGGGCCTGTTAATTTCAGGAGTGTATTAGTTACGGTTGCTGCTTGACAGTTACTCCAAACAACGAACGTATCTATTTGATTTTATTGAATAATACGCAAATTGCCTAAATTTTAATCAGCTACCTGTTTGCAGCGTGTGAAGCGCAAGTATTCTTTTGTCTTTGAGGTTTATTCACAAACTTATCCACAGTTATTGTGGAACAAATATTTTACCCCTTGTTTATCGAGCTTATCAGGAATTGTAGTCTTGTAAATGGTACATTCTCGTCATGCTCGAGCGTACCCCAAAACAGTTATCCCGCTGCGTAGATGTTGCGCTAGACGTGCCAATGCGGCAGCTTTTCTCCTATCTCTATACGGGTGCCAAGATAAAGCCGGGCACCCGAGTTAGTGTCCCGTTTGGCAGACGAAAGCTGGTCGGGGTCGTTGTGGAGAACCGGCAGCGGCCACCGAAAAACATCAAGCTCAGGGAGATTTTAGCGGTGCTTGATAAGGAGCCATTGTTTTCGCTAAACCTTATGCAATTGATCAGCTGGACAGCTGCCTACTACCATCAAGCGATGGGGGAGGTGTGGCGGGCAGCGATGCCGGCGATATTACGTAAGGGTTTACCACAAATGCACGGCCTGCTTGAGCGTGTGTATACACCTGGAGAGCTGCCAGAAGATTGGAAGCAACAACTCAAGCGCGCCCCGCTACAGCGATCGATAATGGATATGTTTGTCGAGGAAGCCGCAGAGCTTACGCACGCAGCATTACTTGAAACTATGCCGGGTAGCGGTGCTGCTATTAAGGGTTTACTAAACAAGAACTACCTTAGTTGTGAGCAAAGGGTAGCGCCCCTTGCCCTTGTTCCAGGAAGCCGTAAACCAAATAGCCTGACGCAAGGGCAGGCAGAGGCGTACCAGTTTCTAAGCAAGAGCCATGACGGCTTCCATTGCCAGGTACTGGAGGGGATTACCGGCAGTGGCAAAACCGAGGTCTATTTCTCGCTGATCGATCACAGCCTGGCGCGAGATCAACAGGTGCTGGTGCTGGTACCCGAGATTGCTCTGACGGACCAGCTTTTTTCCCGGTTCAAGCAACGATTCGGTAGCCGGGTCGTACAGGTGCATTCAGCCATGAGCGACGCGACTCGCTACCGGCACTGGCGGGAGGTTGCGACGGGTGCCGTGGATGTGGTGCTCGCTACTCGATCAGGCGTATTCCTGGAGTTCAAGCAGTTGGGCCTGATCATCGT
>JAUUYV010000208.1 GCA_030590275.1 Porticoccaceae bacterium | reverse complement strand
CGTCTGGTGAAAGGGTGAGTTTGAGGCATGTGAGTGCTGAGCTGGGGCTTCCTTTCAGTTATGTAGATCTTTTCACACATTGCCTGGGTTTGTGTATGTTAAGGTGTAGAACTCATCGATAACCGTATGATTTTAATCAGGTTGAGTGTTTGCGCCCCGTTGTTTCAATTATCCAGGATGACTTTTGCTTAAACCACATGCCCCATCTTTGTTGCCCGGTAGCCTACGTATGCTGGTGGATCGGCAGCGTTTGTTTTTATCGGAGGGCCTGGACGAATTATTTGGGCGTGTCAGCGAAGCTTTCTTTGAAGCTGCGGATGCGATCACCGATAGCGGTATACAAGCGTCCTATTTTGATGCGATAAAAATACTTCGGGCTCAGCGTGGGGTCATCCAGAAAGCGGTTTTAGAGAGCGCAGCGAAGGAAATTGAGGCTCTGTTTCATGTTGGCAAAGAGAAAATAGAATCTCAAGCGTTCAAAACCTCTCATGACTCAGGTCTGAGATCATGGAGTTCGTTGGACGCAGACTCTACATCTATTGGTTCCCAGCCTGAAGGCTTGGAACAAGGAACAAATCAGTTTGGCCCAGATGAAAACGAAGAGCTAGAGATGATTGTTAACATGGATACTATGGTATCCACTGCCAGGGCGCGCAGCCACCATATCTTGCCTAAGCTGTCTGGCCGCATAGCAACGGTATTGGATCGGTTTCCCGATATTACTCGTTCTCCGTTTGATCCGGAATACCTGGTGACGAGTTTCAGCAGCTGTTGCGCTAATTTGGCCATTGGCCCGGCGGCCCGTGCCAGCTTACTGACTTTGTTTGAACAATCAGTATTGTCAGGTTTACCCGATTTTCTTGAGGAGTGCGATGCACTGTTGGCTGGTCAGGGTGTAAAGCCTATTTCTACCGACGAATCTCAAGGAGATGTAATCGAGACGCGACCTGGTCAAAAGTTGAGTTTCGCGTCGGAGGCTGGATTCTCTACGGCGGAGAATAGCGAAGCTTCGGGGTCTGCTCGAATCAGTCAACGCTTGCTCACTGAACTTCCGAGTGTGCTTAAAACAGAAGTGCTGGAGGCTTCAGGAGACATCGATTACCCAGATCTATCGGGGACGGTGACCTCTTTGCTCCAACTCAATTATAAGGTGCCGAATGACACCGGCTATCGTGGTATCCATGAGCAGTTAGATGAAGAATTAATCAGGCAAGGCCATAGCTTTGACGAATTACACCCGCTTGATCGTCATGTCATACGCTTAATGGATGTTTTGTTTGAGCAAATTGGTAAGTGGGGCTGGTTTTCAACACTGGCTGAGGGCTTGCGCGATACCGGTGAATTAGCCGCTGTAAATTTAGCTATTAGCGATCCTGGGTTTCTTGATCAGGAATACCACCCAGCAAGACGCCTGCTCAATGAAGTTGCCGCCGTAGTAACCAGTTTTCAGGCGAATTCCGAACTTGCTACTGATCCTCTTTATCAAAAAATTAATGATGTTATTTCGCAGCTGGGTGTTGCTCCTGATAATACTCGTCGTGTCACAGGCTTGCTCTCGGATTTCATGGAGTTTGTCGCTCGTGATAGCCGTCGTTGTGTCGGGACGGGATTGCGCACTATGGAAGAAGCTATTACCAGGGAGCGTACAAATGAAGCGTATGAGCTAGTCGAGAGAGCATTGAAATCCCGGGTAGGTGGTCCAGGGGTGCCCTTGTTTGTGCTCGATATAGTGGAGCAGGCCTGGTGCAAAGTCTTGTTTTTTGCCTGCCTGGAACATGGTGTAGATTCGCTCGAATGGCAGACGGGAGTACATTTGCTTGATCAGCTCATGGGCTTGATTGACGAACCCGAATCCGTGGATCCTGATTACCTTCAAAAATTAATCGCAGCCTTAGCTTCTTCGCTGGAGCAGATTGCATACGATCCTGTAGAGCTGGATCGTATGCTCGTTTGTATAGAGACGTTCTTTGCTATCGATTACAGGAAATATCCTCTGATTGCTCTGGGCAGGGATGAGGCGAGGAAGTCGGGCCAATATTTTATCCGGGTGCTTGCTGACGACCTCGAGCTAGCCATTCCGGGGGAGCCTCGGCCTCTCGATGAAGGCCTGCTAGCGCAATTAGAAGACGTTGATCTTAGCCGTGTCGATTCGTTAGCGCTCGACGCCTGGGTGGAATTTCACGACGTAAGTGGCGAATCAGTGCACGGTCGTTTACTGGGCATTGTTCAGCCATCGGGTAAATATATTTTTGGTGATCGAGTTGGCCACAAAGTGGCCGAAGCCCATCGTTATCGTCTGGCCATGGAGATGAGAGAGGGCAAGTTGGTAGTGTTCGATAATTCCCACCTTTTTGACCAGGCCCTGACGGAAGCATTTGAGGTAATGCGTCAACAGGCGGTTTAAAGGAGCTTGATTAAGGTAATATTCTCCTATGACCAGTGACAGGCGGAATTCGGGACAAGAACCTGGCTGCGGAAAAAAGGGCGGTAAGCAAACGGGTGGAAGTAAGATAAGTAAAGAAGGTTGGTACAGCCTTGCGCGCAGGCTCCCTTCTCCCAATTGCAATGAGCGTCCAGTAGTAAGCGGTTCTAATGTTTCTCTGTTGGTCATCCATAACATATCACTTCCCCCCGGCGAGTTTGGGGGGTGCTATATCGAGCAGTTGTTCACCAACTGTTTGCCACCCAGCGGTCACCCTTGTTTTGCTGAACTTGACGGCCTCGAAGTGTCGGCCCATGTGCTGATTAAACGCGATGGCGAATGTGTTCAGTTTGTTTCCTTCACCGGGCGAGCCTGGCATGCAGGAACATCTTGTTTTCGTGGGCGTGAACACTGCAATGACTATTCTATCGGTATTGAGCTTGAGGGTACGGACCTTTCAGGTTATACGGATACTCAATACCTGGTCCTGGCCGAAGTGACTCAAGCCTTGTTAGATCGGTACCCAGCAATTAGTCGTGAGCGCATTGTAGGGCATAGTGATATTGCTCCGGATCGTAAAACAGATCCGGGCCCAGGTTTTGACTGGAAACGGTTTTTGAGTCTGGTCACTTGTGTTAATAGCTAAGTTCAGAAGACGGAAGGAATAATTGTGGAATTGATCGCTTTGTTGATCGCGTGGGCCATCATCCATTATCGTAAAGTGCCAGAATGGATGCAGCACGACGTCTGGTATGAGGATTGGTGTAGTCGACTGGGAAACCTGCCTGGAGGTTTTCTTCGTCTGGGCCTTGCTCTGACTTTTCCAGTTCTTGGTAGTTATCTTCTGTTGGACCTTGTCGACGGCTGGGTTTTTGGTCTTTTGCCGCTATCGCTTGCCGTGGGTCTGGCGCTGTACAGTTTTGGCAGGGTCGATTTGCGGGCGGCTATCGCCGCGATAGCCGATGATGTAGAGCGCGGAGATAGCCAGGCAATCTATCACCGTTTAGAAGAGCTAGATCCCGAGCTGGATATTGAAGACGGTACTGAGCTGCCGGTAGAGGTGGTTAAGACACTTTATTACGCTTACCTGGAACAGGTTTTTGCGGTAGCGTTCTGGTTTTTTGTATTAGGTCCCCCGGCTGCCTTACTGTATCGCCTACTGTGGTTGTCAGCCAATTCTCGATCCGCTAGTGGTGGCAGCGCGTCTTCCGCTCGGCGATGGCTTTACTGGATGGAATGGTTGCCGGTACGGGGTCTAAGCCTAATGTTGGCGCTTATGGGTAATTTTACGGGCTCTATCGGTAATTGGCTTTCGTCCCTTTTGAGTGCAGGTTCAAGCCGGGATGTTCTGGGCAGGTTTGTTGATACAGTGGGGCTTTCCTTCGAAGCTGTTTCCAGTGAAAGGGTGTCCGAGTCAATCGCACAAGAGTTGGCTGGCCCCGCATTGGCTGCTCGAACACGTGAATTAGAGTCTTTGTTTTTCCGTTGTATGCTGGCGTGGTTAGCCTTCGCCGCAATTATTACGGTTTCTTTTTAAGAAGGCGGTGTATCTGGCGTTAGAAGACAGTGCATCTGGAGTGTTACGGCCTCTTCGGGTTGGGCACCCAGGGAGCATCACCACGATCTCTCGCAGCCAGCGCTCGGGCGATGACGAATAATAAATCGGACAAACGGTTTAAATAGCACCGAGGTTCTCGAGGTGCTGGCTCGCTATTTTCCATCGCGATTACGCGACGTTCAGCTCGTCGGCACACTGTGCGGGCCAGATGTGCGATGGATGCCTCTACACTATTACCGCCAGGCAAAATGAACTGTTCGAGCGGTTTTAGCGTCGCGCTAATGCTGTCGATCTGGTTTTCCAGATAATCGATGTCCGCTAGTGTAAGCATTGGCTCTGCGGCCGCTAAGGTGGCGCCCAGGTCGAACAGCTGGTGCTGTATTCGATTCAATACTGCCCACAGCTCATCTGTTTTTAGTAGGTGGGATCCTAATAAACCGATCTGAGCATTACACTCATCGACAGCGCCAATAGCCTCTATCCGAGGACTGTCTTTGCGAGTCCTGCTGCCATCGGCAAGCCCGGTTTCGCCCTCATCCCCACTGCGAGTATAGATGCGT
>JAUUYV010000247.1 GCA_030590275.1 Porticoccaceae bacterium | reverse complement strand
GAGCTCGGTGCGGCGGCTACAGTGGTATTGGCTTCGGCAACGGGCTTACCTATTTCAACCACCCATACTCTGGTGGGCGCTGTTCTTGGCGTAGGCTTCGCCCGTGGTATTGCCGCAATTAACCTGAATGTTGTGGGTACGATTTTTATGTCGTGGTTGATCACACTGCCCGCTGGCGCGGGATTATCTATCATGTTTTTCTTTATGCTTAAAGGTGCTTTCAGCGCCTAGTTTTGAGCTCTGGCCGAATGCCGTAGGAGCTATTCTTTGGTAATAGCCCAGGTTCCATCGCCATCGGGTTTGGCAGAATGCTGGATATTAACGAATAGCGTGAGGGGGTCTTTACCAAAATAGATGCCGGAACCCTCTCCCTTTGGGTCGCGCAAAGAAGCAAATAACCACACATCATCTGCCATGCCATCGCCGTCATGATCTTTATCGGCAACCCATATATCCGAGGGGCTATTGTCTTCAATAATCATTAACAGACCATCGGGGGTTACCGCCAGATTATCGACGCTGTCCATCCCTGTTTGGAAGCCTTTGCCACCGGGCATACCCTTTTCAAGAGGCGCATTCACTCCCGGCAGCAGGAAGTTTGTTACGGCCATTGAGCTGAGATCGATAGCCAACACCCGTCCTTCAAAAACCTCGCCCTTATCCGGGGCGGGTGGACCTTCGGTTAATGCGACATAAAGGGTGTTACCGATAATTTCCAGATCCTCTGGTCGCTGATAACTAGCACCCCCTATTTTTGAGCCTGCCTGGCGAGCATTTGTGGGGTCAATTGGGCCAAGCCATTCCCCCTGACCGGTATTGTAAGCTCCGCCAGATACACCCAGGACATACAGTGCACCCTGGCTAAGGTCACCGGGGTTTTTGGGTACAAACCTATAAATACCTCCACCACAGGGCAAAGATCCATCAGGACATTTTTTAGTTAGACCGCGTCGCTCATCGACCAGATAGATTGAGCCATCCGAGTCAATGGCTATGCCCTCATGGGTCAGGCGGCCCATCGCTGGGCGCTCATAAGCCAAGCCTTGCGTAAGATCGTCTTTATCCAAAATTATTTCAAATACGCGGCCGGCTTTAGTTTCCTCCCCAAACAAAATTGAACCCCAGGGAGTCCAGCGAAGACCATCCAGTGCCTGATAACCGGGATTCTGAACCAGGATAGAAGCTATGCCAGTATTAAGATCAACCACGGAGACGGAGCCACCTGAACAGGTAGGGCAACGGAGAAACCTTGTCCACGGTTTACCACCGCGTACTTCGTGAGTGCGGTATAAAAAGCGACCTGCGTCATCGCCAGTTTCATTGACCGTGTTCATGTCGGTCCGGTCGTTGACACCGTTTTTATAGATATTTAAGCTTTGCTCGTCGGCAACAACTGACTGACGAAAGCCTTCGGGAATGAGCCAGGGCGCAGCGGGGTTCCAGTTTGCTTTATCGGCCGACTTTGCGATAGGTGTGAAACTAAATACACCAGTTTCTGGTCCGTGGCCAAATGCCATGGAAGCCTCAGTAATTCCTAATATTACTACGGCGATGATTGGCGTTGAAAACCTTAACGCTTTGAAGCTTATCATTACTAATTTAACTAGATGCCGATTCGTATTCATCTCGGTCAGAGACTTCATAAAAAACTTCTTCATTTAACAATCCTTCACTGCGTGCTACTACGGTAGAGACCACGCAATCGCCAGTTACATTAACCGCGGTGCGTATCATGTCGAGCAGGCGGTCAACGCCAATAATTAGTGCGATGCCTTCTACTGGCAAGCCAACTTGCTGTAAGACCAACGACAAGGTGATAAGACCAACGCCGGGTACGCCGGCTGTACCAATAGAGGCCAGGGTCGCAGTCAGAATGACGGCCACGTAACCCCCAAGGCTTATATCAATATTAAAGGCCTGGGCAATAAATACGGTAGCCACACCCTGCATGATAGCAGTGCCATCCATATTAATGGTGGCACCTAAAGGTACCGTAAATGATGCAATAGAATTATCAATACCGAGACGACGTTCGGCCACGTTCATGGTGACCGGTATGGTTGCACCGCTTGATGAAGTGCTAAAGGCAAATAGCATGGCGGGACGAACATTTTTTAACAGTGTCAAAGGACTTAGCCGGGTCAAAACTTTAAATAAAGTGGTATAAACGCCCAAACCATGTAATAACAAAACCAGTACTACGGTGAAAAAATACTTTGCCAAATCGAGAATTGCGGAAATACCCAGTTCGCTAAACAGTTTCGCCAGTAGACAAAACACTCCGTAGGGGGCGAGGTGCATTAGAAATGACACCATGGTCATGACTACTTCGTTAAAGCTTTCGAAAAAATCCAGTATTTGCCTGCCCTTGTCTCCGCTGTGAGTGACGGCGACCCCCATCAAGATGGCGAAGACAATAATTTGCAGCATATTGCCCTCAGCCATAGCTTTGACCGGGTTAGTGGGGAAAATATTGATTAACACCTCTTTGACCGAAGGAGCTGGTTTTGGCTCGTAAATACTTGTGGTCGCAATGTTAATACCCTCGCCAGGGTTAATCATATTGGCAAATAAGAGAGCGAGAGTTATGGCGACCGCCGTAGTTAGTAGATATAAACCCAGGGTTTTTGCCGCCATATGTCCCATGCGCGCATTAACACCCATAGCGCTGGAGCCACATACCAGCGATACAAATACCAGGGGTACTACTAATAATTTCAGCGAGGCAATAAAAATTTGACCAACCACATCAAAGACAGAGTTCACTAGCCAGGCGGTGAGGTTAGCGGAAAAGCTGTTTTCAAAACCGGATAGCCAGTTCAACAGGGCCCCAAGCACAACACCCAGGGTCATACCTAAAAAGATTTTGGTGGAAAGTGTCACTGTGTGCTTGTCCTTTTCTTTGATTCTTTGTGGTCTAGCTAGGCTTTATCGCCACGTAAAGTGTGTACGGTTGTGCTTAATTTTTCCAGAGTGAGTTCGCTCGGTGGAATAGAGGCTCCGGCTACTATATCAATTTTACTCCACACTCGATGGAAAGGATTTTTGAAGACACCTTTCCCGCTATGGCTGAAAAACCCGCCCCACAGACCGCGGAGAGCCATGGGTATTACCGGCACTCGACTTCTTTCTATCATTCGCAGAATGCCTGGCCGAAACTCATCAACTTCACCATCTCGCGTGAGCTGGCCTTCTGGGAATATTGCAAGAAGATCACCCTGGTCCAGGCCTTCAGCTATTGCTTCTATTGCCGCTTCATAGATTTCCTCATCTTCTTTTGGCGAGCAAATAGGAATCGCGCCACCGGTACGAAAAATAAAATTGAGTACGGGGATGTCGTAGATCGGCTTGTACATAATAAAGCGAACTGGTCTACGCACTGCACCGGCAATGAGCAAGGCATCGGCATAACTAACGTGGTTGCTGGCGATCAGTGCGGCGCCTTTGTCGGGAATGTTTTCCAGTCCCTTGTGGCTAACTCGATACATGCTATGACTGAATAGCCAGATCATGAAACGCATGGTGAATTCAGGGACCTGGTGGAAGATAAATATCCCGACAGCAATATTCATCAGTGCGATTATCAAATAAAACTGTGGAATACCGGTTTCCACCACGCTGAGAAAAATTATTCCCAGTATGCTGGAGAGCACCATAAAGAAAGCATTGAGTATATTGTTGAAGGCGATGATGCGCGCGCGTTTATCTTCATCGGTGCGGATCTGCACCATGGCGTAGAGGGGCACAATATAAAAACCGCCAAACAGGCCGATTAAAGCCAGATCTATGAAGATGCGTACCCCACCCTGTTGCGCGAAAGTGATGAAGGCGCTGACGCTTGACTCCTCTGCGAGGACGCCACCACCAAAACCCAGCGCTGCGAAGTACAAATCGATACCGAATACACTAATGCCCAGTGCCCCGAAAGGTACCAGACCAATTTCGATCTTGTGG
>JAUUYV010000037.1 GCA_030590275.1 Porticoccaceae bacterium | reverse complement strand
TTCGAAGCTGAATAACATGCCCACCGGTCGGCTGGAAATTTGCGGATACAGTTGTGCGCCCGATTCGTTAGCTTTTTCGGCCAGGTCGAATGACTTTGACGAAATAGCACTCAAGTAGGTGATTGGTCGACCCGACTCGATGGAGAGCCTGGTCATTAGCTTCATCTCCTCGGTGAAGGAAATGCGGTCAACTCTCGGTATACCACTGGGAATAATTTCAATGAGGCCTTTTCCCGATTCGCCAATCGCTTTAGCGATTGCCATTAATTCTGCTTCTTTGGCAAAGGTGCCCGGTATGGGATTGCCCTCCGGTGTTAGATGAATACCGGTTCTGGATGTAGAAAAACCCATGGCACCAGCGTCCATCGCCTCGCGCATGATCGCCGCCATTTGTGTGATTTCATCCGCAGTAGGGTCCGCATCCTCAGCGCCCCGCTTGCCCATCACATAGGTGCGCAAGGCACAATGGCCAAGAAAGGAGCCCACATTAACGGCTCTGGGCATTTTTTCCAGAGCATTTAAATAGCCAGGAAAACTCTCCCACTGCCAATCAATACCCGCTTTCAAAGTAGCCGCAGGGATATCTTCCACCGACTCCATCAGCTCGATCATCCAGTCACGATTAGCCGGAGCAACCGGTGCAAAACCAACACCGCAATTACCCATGATCGCCGTGGTGACACCGTTCCAGCCGGAGGGTGTGAGCAAAGGATCCCAGGTAGCCTGACCATCATAATGGGTGTGGATGTCTACCCACCCTGGGGCTACCAATAATCCGTCGGCGTCCAGGGTTTCTTTGGCTTGACCACTGACTTTCCCCACCGCGGTAATCAGACCCTTATCTATGGCGATGTCGCCAGTAAATCGACGGTTGCCGCTGCCATCTACAATGGTTCCACCCTTAATAATTAAATCATGCATATGATCTCTCCTATCCTGCACCAATGGTGCTTGTTGAGATGATGATTCCGAACCTTGCTACGATATGATCTCTACCTTTCAAATAATGATCTTTAAAACTAGTACTTTTCTTTAAAAACCCTTAAGGCGGTTTTTAGCGGCTATTTTCCCCTATAAACAGGCGGTCTCTTTTCGAGAAAAGACTGGACGCCCTCCGCAGCATCTTCGGTGAGGGCTAGCTCCTTCATTACCGATATGAACTCGGACACTGCTGCATCCGGGCCTTCATAGGCATGGCGGCGGACATTACTCAGCGTCGCCTGTACGGCCAGGGGCGCTTGTTGGGCAATCTCTTCCGCGAGTTCCAGGGCGCGATTAAACTCTTCTCCCTCGGGTACGATTTCCTGAATAAAATTAAAGCGCAGAGCTTCCTCCGGAGTGAACTCATAACCGGTGAGTAGTATCTTCATGGCATTGCCCCAGCCGGCACGCTCCGACATGCGGATCGTTGCGCCACCGACGGCCATTACGCCTCTTCCTACTTCCAGTTGGGAAAACCGGGTTCCCTCCGCGGCAATCACAATTTCGGTCGCCAGCATCAGTTCTATCCCGGCGGTATAACAGATGCCTTTAACTGCACTCACGACGGGCTTGGTACGAAAAGGGGCCTTTAGAGAAAAGGGATCGAGTCCATCGCCAGGGATTAACTTCTTACCTTCCTTCATAGTCTCAGAGAACTTGGGTAGGTCGAGTCCTGCGGTAAAGTGCTTGCCGTGGGCAAACAAAACGCCCACCCATAGCTCGGAATTGTTTTCCAGCTCAGCGTAGGCATCACTCAATTCCATAAACATTTTGGGTGTGAAGCCATTGTATTTTTCGGGTCTGTCTATGCCTATTAAATAAACATGGCCCTGTCGTTCGGTGCTAATACCGCCATCCGGGTGGCGCTCAGTGTTTAGCTCGCTCATGGAGACTCCAGTGGGTTAAAAAGAGGCGTTTAATAGTGTGTTTTGGCAATTTCTCGATACTCGTAGCCTTCATCTCCGGGGAGGAGCACAGAGTATTGGCCGTCCTCATTTTCAACTCGAAGTGGAAGAATACGGGGGAGGTCGCTGTATTGAGCGACCGCAACTAAGAGTTCGGCGGTATTGTTGTACTCAGCGATGCCTTCGATATTTTTGATCGTAGGGAAAAAAATTGCAAAGTTCTCCTCTCGTTGGCGCCGTAGGGCTTCTGCGGGATTAATCCAGACCTGAGAGACCGCTTCGTGATTATCGATAATAGATTCCTGATGATCGGGAACACGGGCAACAAAAAACCGGGTGTCAAAGCGGCGGGGCATGGGAGTCGGCGTTACCCAGTGACTGTAATACAGCAAATGGTCAGTGGCCAGGCGCAGGTCTTCTTTTTGGCAGATATCCAGCAGGGTGATCTCGCCCTGGTTCAGCTGATCGCGATATTCTGTAAAACGAGCTTTCACCGCGGGGCCCTTAAAACTAACCAAATCCCCATGCTGATTGTAGGCCAACAGGATACCTACCTCTTCAAAGCATTCTCGGATGGCCGCCATCCAGTAGGCAAGTCCGTACTCGGGTATACCTAAGAGACGACTGGCATCAGCATCACTATGCCCCGCATAGAGTGATTCGAAGTCCCGATGAGCATCGTGAAGATCCACTTTGCCACCAGGAAAGACAAAGGCTCCGCTAAAAGATTCTGATTTTCCACTACGTTCCAGTAGTAGTACTTCGGTACCTGTTTCGCCATCGCGAAACAACATGACAGTAGATGCATAACGGAGTTCGGTGTTTGACATAGTGATATTAGTCTTAGAGGCTCTGTGTTTTTGGGTTTCCCGCCGTCGCTAAGAGCGGATCGGAGATAAATGTTACAGGGGTCTAGTAGATAATCGCAATGGGTGATTTTAGCAGCCTGATGGTGTTGAAATTACCTTCCCTTGACCCTATTTATGGCTATTGACCTTCAATTAGAGGAAGAGAGTATGTCGGAAGCGGCGCAGACACAAACCATGGGATTTCAGACTGAGGCAAAACAGCTTCTGCACCTGATGATTCACTCGATGTACAGCAATCCGGATATTTTTCTTCGGGAGCTGATATCCAATGCTTCCGATGCGGCCGACAAATTACGCTTTGAAGCATTGGAGGATTCGAAATTATACGAGAGTGATCCAGATCTGCTTGTGCGTATCGATATAGACGAGGATGCTAACACTATTCGTATCACCGATAACGGCATTGGGATGACCCAGGAGGAAGTGATCTCTAACCTGGGGACTATCGCTCGTTCAGGTACGGCAGAGTTCCTGAGTTCTTTGAGTGGCGATCAAAAGAGTGATTCCCAACTGATCGGCCAGTTTGGCGTTGGTTTTTATTCCGGTTTTCTAGTGGCCGATAAGATTGTGGTGGAAACCCGTCGTGCCGGTGTAGATGCCGCTGAGGGTGTACGTTGGAGCTGTGATGGCGAAGCTGAGTTTACGGTAGAGCCCCTGGAGCGCAGTGAGCGGGGCACCAGCGTGATTTTGCACCTTAAGGACGACGCTAAAGACTACGCCAACGACTGGCGTCTGCGTAGTTTGGTGAAGAAATACTCCGACCACATTGCGGTACCGGTGGAGATGCTAGAGCAGTTACCGCCTCAGGAAGACGACGATAAAGAAAAAGAGGAGATTGTCCCTCAGTACGAGCGGGTTAACAGTGCTACTGCCCTGTGGACGCGGCCTCGTAAGGATATCGATGACGAAGAGTATCAGGAGTTTTATAAACACATTTCCCACGATTTTCAGGATGCATTAATTTGGAGCCATAACCGAGTAGAAGGGAAGCTCGACTACACCAGCCTGGTCTATATACCGGCCCATGCGCCTTACGATCTTTACAACCGGGATGTCGCACGAGGTTTGAAGCTTTACATTCAACGCATTTTTATTATGGACGATGCCGAGCAGTTTTTACCGCTCTATCTCCGGTTTGTTAAAGGTGTGGTGGATTGTGCGGATTTGCCGCTTAATGTATCGAGGGAAATTCTACAAAGTAGTCCGGCAGTGGATAGTATTCGAGGCGCTTTGGTCAAGCGGGTACTGGATATGCTGGAGAGTCTGGCTAAGGAGAAGCCGGAGGTTTACCTGACGGTTTGGGATACCTTCGGTTCGGTATTGAAAGAGGGGCCCGGTGAAGACTTTGCTAACCGAGAGCGTATTGCCGGTTTATACCGTTTTGCCAGCACCCGTGGTGAGGGTTTGATCTCGCTGACAGATTATATTACTGCGATGAAACCGGAGCAGGAGAAAATCTATTATCTTGTGGGAGACACGGAAAGTACGGCGCGTAACAGTGCATACCTCGAAATCTTCCGTAAAAAAGGCATCGAAGTACTGTTGATGTTCGATCGTATCGACGAATGGAGTATGTCGCATGTACAGGAGTTTGACGGAAAATCCCTTCAGGACATTAGCCGCGGTGAGCTGGATTTAGGTGAGCTCGCCGATAAAGAAGACAGCGATGACAAAGCCACCGAATCTGAAGACAAGGATGAGGTCATCGGTAAAATTAAGGAAGTGTTGGGCGATCGCGTTGAAGACGTTCGTATGACCAGACGACTAACGGAATCCCCGGCCTGCCTGGTGCTCGCTGAGGGAGACATGGGTTTGCAGATGCGCAAAATGATGGAAGCCGCGGGTCAGGCCATGCCCGAGTCTAAACCGGTGCTCGAAATTAACGCAGATCACCAGTTAATTATCCGTTTGCGAGCCGAGAACGATAAAGCTAAAACCGAAGATTTAGTGAGTTTGCTCTACGATCAGGCAGCCTTATCTGCTGGCGAACAACTGGATAATCCGGCACTATTTGTGCAACGCTTAAATCGGCTCTTATTTGAACAGTAAATTGTTCGAAAAATAGATTATTCGAGATAGACAATGCCTGAAGAGCGAAGAACCTGGTAAAAAACTTAAAACACGATTTTGACAAGTTATTAATGGCAGGTTAGTCAGGTTCGACGCATAACTATAATGGCGGATGGGAATATGTCAGGAAGTGATACGGCAACCATAGAAAAGATTGTGGTACTCGGTGGTGGTAGTTTTGGTACTACCGTCGCCAACATGATGGCTAGCAATGGTCACCCGGTAGTACTATGGATGCGTGACCAGGAAAGAGCTGAACAATGCCAACGAGAACGGGTTAATCGACGTTATTTGCCCGACTATCCATTGGACGATCATCTTACTATCACGGCTGATTTAGCTGCTGCCCTGGATGGGGCTGAGCTGGTATTTTTTTCTATTCCCAGCGCCTCGTTTCGTCAGGTTGCAAAAGATGCAGCACCTTATATTGCATCCTCCTGTGTGGTGATCAGTACTGTAAAGGGTATTGAAGCAGAGAGCTTTACTCTAATGAGTAATATTCTCACACAGGAATTACAGCGGCCACGGGTTGGTGTTATCAGTGGTCCTAATCTCGCGAAAGAAGTCAGTAACAAGGAAATCACCGCAACTGTTGTAGCTAGCGCTGATGCCAATGTTTGCAAACTGGTGCAATCGTTATTGATGACTCCTTATTTCCGGGTGTATTCCAACGCTGATATTTATGGGGTCGAATTAGCAGGAGCGCTAAAAAACATTTATGCCATCGAAGCGGGTATGGGAGCGGCCATGGGGCTCGGTCAGAATACTATGGGAGTTTTACTGACTCGCAGCCTGGCAGAAATGACACGTTTTGCCGCTGTACTAGGTGCGAACCCTATGACTTTCCTGGGGCTAAGTGGTGTTGGCGACCTGTTTGTCACCTGTACATCTCCATTGAGCCGAAACTTTCAAATTGGTCAAGCATTGGCGGCGGGGAAAACCCTCACCGAGGCACTTGCAGAGATTGGACAAGTGGCCGAAGGTGTTAATACTACACGTATTGTTAAACAAAAAGCCGACGAACTTGGTATCTATATGCCCCTGGCATCTGGCTTATATGAGGTCTTGTTTGAAGGAGAGTCGATTAGCGAAGTACTTGGCAACATGATGCTTTCTGAACAAACTAACGATGTCGAATTTCGTGTTGAACAGGCGCTTTAGCCTTAACGGCGAATGTTGATAAATATGAGGATTAAGAAACATCCATGAAGCTGTATCTCTTGCGTCATGGAGCCGCTGGCTCTGCACCCTCTGACGCGCTAAGGCCCTTAACGGGACGAGGCGAAACAGAAGCGAGCAACATTGCCAGGGCCTGCGCAGACCGGTTGATGAATGTAAAGCAGGTGGTATCCAGTCCTTACTTGCGAGCTAGGCAAACAGCTGCAATTCTGCTGCGAACCTTAAATGAGATTAGCCCGAGACAACTTGGACAGGAATTATTGATTAACCCGGTAATTACCCCAGAGAGCGATATTGCAAGTGTAGGGGCTTTTGTTGATGATCTGGGTAGTGACGAAGTTCTCTTAGTCACTCATCAACCACTGGTAGGTAGTTTGTTGATGTTTCTTACCGACAGCCGTGAACATGGTGCTATGGAAACAGCGAACCTGGCTGCCCTGGAGCTCACCGCGTTTACGCGTGGCGGGGCTGAGTTGTTGTGGCTAGAAAGGCCGCCTGCTGATTCGCCATAGTGATTACGCTCAACTGCAAACCGTACCTTTCTGTATGAAACCAATCGAACATGTTTTTCGTTGCGATGGCCTTGATATAGCCGCTCAGGAATGGGGTGTTGCGGATGGCACTCCAGTGCTTGCCATGCACGGCTGGCTAGACAATTGTGGTAGTTTTTCGCCTCTTGCGCCCCTGCTGGAAAATATTCGACTCATCACAATAGATGCACCGGGCCATGGTTTGAGCAGTCATCGTTCTGCCGACGGCACCTACAATATCTGGCAGGACGTGGCGGTAATCTATGATATTGCGGAACACCTGGGTTTATCCCGCTTTGCTCTATTGGGGCATTCACGGGGAGCGATGGTCTGCACCTTAATGGCAGGAGCGTTCCCAAAGCTAATCAGCCATCTTGGCTTACTGGATAGTTTTGTTCCGGGAACGGTTGAAAATAACGAACAGGCGGAGCAATTAGCGCGCTCTATCGTTAACCGGAGACTTCGCCTCAAACGAAAACCAAAACTTTATTCCGATAAGGAGGCTCTGCTTGCGGTTCGAATGGGCGGAGTTACACCATTGTCGAGTCTGTCGGCACCGCCTATTCTGGCACGGGGTATCGAGGCCGTCGACGGTGGCTACCGTTGGCGCAGCGACGAAAAGCTAAAAATCAATTCCGAGATAAAATTTACACCACAAATAGTACAGGGCTTCGTCGAGCGTATTACCTGCCCAGTTTTATTACTGTTATCAGATATGGAAAGAATGAGCCGGTTTTACGGCATGGAAAATTTCGCTAGCGACATGACAGTTCGAGAAATTAGAGGCGGTCACCACTTTCACATGGAAGAACAGGCTTCAACAGTGGCCGAACAATTAAATCGATTTTTTGATCTTTTATAAGCTTCATTCAGAGTTAATAAGGGATGAGCTGGCAAGTTATGGATAGCGAACCTCTTTGTTTAGTCATATATATTATATAGATATAACTAATAGATATTAGATGGTTTTTCCGGTAGTATCAGGCACTTCCAGCCTTGGAGGTGTTGATGGATATTGATCCGACTAGGCCGTAACTACGTCGTAACTATGTCCTCGCAAGCTGAATTCGTAGCCAACATAAGTACCCATATTGCTTCGAGTGCAGACATCGTACCTTTCACGGTAAGACCCAGAGTTTGAGTGATGAGTGAAGTAAGGTAGCTGTCGGTAGATTCTAATAATATTTAACTGGGGTAAAACATGAGTAATCTTAATAAAACGCCAGATGTTCTTATCGTCGGTGGTGGTGCGGGGGGAATAGCCCTTGCCTCAAGCTTGCGAGCCCGCTCTGACTCACTGTCAATCACCATAGTTGACCCCGCCGATGTTCATTATTACCAACCCGGTTGGACCCTGGTGGGGGCTGGTGTCTTTCAACAACAGCAGACCGTGAGACCTTTTGCCAAACAACTCCCTAAAAACGTAGAGTGGATTCAGCAAGCTGTACAGGGCTTTGAGCCAGAAAAAAACCAGATTATTCTCGACAATGATCAGGTGTTGTCTTACCAGCGCTTAGTTGTTGCGCCTGGCCTAAAACTGGATTGGACGGCAATAGAAGGCTTGCCGGAAACATTAGGTAAAAATGGAGTAACCTCCAACTATCGCTTTGACCTGGCACCCTATACCTGGGAACTAGTACAAAAATTGAAAGCGGGGCGAGCGTTATTTACCCAGCCACCCATGCCAATTAAATGTGCTGGAGCACCCCAGAAAGCGCTTTATTTATCGGCGGATCATTGGTTTCGAAGCAACTGTCTGAGTAATATTCAAATTGATTTTTGCAATGCGGGCGAAGTTCTATTTGGGGTTGAACACTACGTTCCTTCCTTGATGAAATACATCGATAAATATAATGCCAATCTCAACTTTATGCATAACTTGATTAGTGTAGATGGAGACAGGAAGGTTGCGCGCTTCAAAAAAATGGTCGCCGATGGAGAGACAGAAATCATCTCGATGGAGTTTGACATGATCCATGTTTGCCCTCCTCAAACCGCTCCTGATTTTGTTCGTAATAGTTCGCTAGTCGATGCTGCTGGCTGGGTTGATGTTGATCAGCAAACATTACAGCACAAGCATTATGAGAATATTTGGTCGCTCGGCGACGTGGCGAATACACCGAATGCTAAAACGGCGGCGGCAGTACGTAAACAGGCGCCAGTGCTTGCCCATAATATTATGGCGGACATCTTAAAAGGCAATGGACAGTTTATTGGTGAGGCCCGTTACGATGGCTATGGCTCGTGCCCCTTAACCGTAGAGCGAGGCAAAGTGGTACTGGCCGAGTTTGGTTACGGTGGCAAGTTGCTACCTTCAGCTCCGACATGGATACTAGATGGGAAAAAGCCGACATGCGCAGCCTGGTTCCTGAAAGCCACTATGTTGCCGCCGATATATTGGCATGCCATGCTAAAAGGCAGGGAATGGCTTGCTAAACCAGAGATTGTTAAGTAGATGCTAAGGTGGCTGCTGTAGCTGTACAGCTAAGTAATTGAGATATAAGTGACACGAGTAATAATGAGTTTAATGACGGTATTAACGATGGAGTAAATAGCGTGGAAGATAAACTTGAAGGTTCACTGACAGGGCCGGGGTCTCAGGACGAGAACCAGAATCAGGAGCAAGAAACCGAAAAAGAGCAGCTTCCC
>JAUUYV010000039.1 GCA_030590275.1 Porticoccaceae bacterium | reverse complement strand
TTACCCGCTTTGGTGCCAGGCTGGAGTCTTCAATGGAAATTGCTATTGCCCGTGGGAGGGTATTGCGTGAACTACTTAAACAAGATCGACTTGAGCCTTTACCCATCATTTTTCAGTTGGCCTGGTTAGTTGCTTTCAACGACGGCCATTTTGACACTATTGAGCCCGAGAGCGTACACACGCTGCTCGATGAGATACTGAAAAGAGTGGCGCAAACCTCACTGTCTCTGGACTCTCCACGGCAACAGTGGAGCAGTGAGGTCGGTGAATGGCTGGGTGACGGTAAGCTATGAGTCGTCGCCGTGATTTGGAGCGCCATCGCCATAGCCTCGGTGAGATCCGTGACATCATGAATGCTATGAAAGGCCTCGCTTACATGGAAACGCGCAAGTTGGCTGAGTTTCTCAATGCTCAGCAATCGGTGGTCGGTAACATGGAGGTGGTGGCGGCGGACTTTCTAAGTTACTACGGTGATACTTTACCTGACGCGGAAGCAGGCGTTTCGGTTTATCTATTAATTGGTACAGAGCGCGGTTTTTGTGGAGACATAAATCAAAGCTTGAGAAACAAATTTGAAGCGATGTGTCAGCAGGAACTATCAGCGTCTCGGCAAAAGGAGCCGTCAGCTTCACCTAAGCTAATAGTTATTGGGCGTAAATTGCATCTATTGCTGGAGGAGGATGAGCGGGTAACGGCGTTTCTCGATGGTGCCAGTGTTGCTGAAGACGTGGTTGCTATTTTGATCGAGGTGGTGGAAGAACTGGTGCAATTACAGGCTCAGTTCGGTGCCCTGATTCTACGTGGACTCTATCATGACGGTGAAGGCGGCATTGTAATGAAGGAATTGTTACCCCCTTTTCAAACATTAACTGGCAACGAACCGCCTTTTTCCCACGGGCCAATTTTGAACTTGCCCGCCTCCGATTTTTTACTGGAGTTAATCGAGCAATATCTTTTTGCTGCGCTTAATGAAATGCTTTATACAGCTCTAATGCATGAGAATTATCGCCGTGTTACTCACCTGGAGGGAGCGGTGCGACATTTAGAGGATAAATCGCAGGAGCTGTTGCGTCGATCTAATACCCTGCGTCAGGAAGAGATTACCGAAGAAATAGAAGTCATTTTATTGAGTGCTGATAGTCTTGTTGGTGCTGATTGTAGCAAAGAGTCTTCTGCGAATTAGGTGGTTTTAATGAATGTTAACAGGCCCAGGAGTGTGCTTAACGATGGGGTGAATGTATCGACCTACCGCTTGTTGGGTCGGCAAGGATCGTTTGCGTAGGACGAAGCATATGATAAAAAAGCGTGAGTTAAATCTGGAAATCCCAACCCCGGCCGACCCCCGTCAACGACGGGAACCTTTGCCGTGGCAAACGAGTACTGCGAAGGACGATGGTCCGGAGGTGGACGCTCGGATGGAGGCAATTATGGGCAGCCCGGGTTATCGTCAGGCAGACCAGGATGTGGCATTTCTGAATCAGGACGAAACACGTGGGGTGCGTTTACAGATTGATTACCTCAAACCTGAATTATTAATGCAAAAGCATGGTCTGGAAAATAGTATCGTGGTGTTTGGCAGTACCCGCTTACCTGAACCCGAGGGGCGAAACGCAAGGTGAAGGTATTGCAGCAGGCGCTGGCTGCGGAGCCTGAGAACGAAGACCTTATGCAGCGCTTGAAGGTGGCACTTGCTATCCAGGCGAAAAGCCATTATTACGACGAGGCGCGAGCCTTCGGTAGTCTGGTGGGCGCTTCTGGAAAGGGGCCGGAAGATAGCCGGGTGACACTGATTACGGGTGGCGGACCCGGTATTATGGAAGCAGCTAACCGAGGTGCTTTTGATGTCGGCGCCAAATCTGTCGGGCTTAATATTACTCTGCCCCATGAGCAGTACCCCAACTCCTACATCACACCTGATCTCTGTTTTAGATTCCACTATTTTGCTATGCGCAAGCTGCATTTTCTCAAGCGCGCCAAGGCACTGGTCGTCTTCCCCGGCGGTTATGGCACTTTGGATGAGTTATTCGAAACTCTGACCCTGATCCAAACTCGTAGCATAGAACCGCTACCGGTGGTATTGGTGGGGGAGTCTTTCTGGCGCAAGGCTATGAATATTGACTTTTTGGTCGAGGAGGGAGTTGTCGATGCGGAGGACAGGGAGTTGTTCTGGTATGCCGAGACAGCAGAGGAAATCTGGCACGGAATTCAGCATTGGCATAGGGCTAGTGGCAGGCCTTTACTGAACAACCACGAAAAGGAGTGAGTTATAAAAATTAGCTTTCACGGAGCTGATCGCGGTGTGACAGGTTCTTGCCATCTGGTGACTTGTGGTGGCAAGCAAATATTGATCGACTGTGGTCTCTATCAGGGTGGCCGAGAGTTGACTGAGGAAAACCACCAGCCCTTTGGTTTTGACCCTGCCGAGGTGGACTATCTGTTGCTGACCCATGCCCATCTCGATCACTGCGGTCGTATTCCTTTGTTGGCAGAGCGTGGTTTTCAGGGTGAAATCATCACTACCGCCGCCAGCCGCGAGTTGGCCAAGTTGGTGATGCTGGATTCAGCCCATCTACATGAAGAGGAGGCCGAGCGGGAGTCTCGCAAACGAGCGCGCCAAGGTCATAAAGGCGGCGATGTCGCACCACTCTATACTGTGTTGGACGCCCTAAACAGTGTGGATTGCTTCGGTCGCACGGTGCAATACGACGAGGTGATAAAGCTGGCCAGTGGTATCCAGGCAAGGTTTTTGGATGCTGGTCATATCCTTGGCTCTGCATCTATCTTGCTGGAACTTGAAGAAGAGGGTCGTCAGCGAAGGCTTATATTTTCAGGCGACCTGGGCTACAACGAGTGAGTCATTTTACGCGATCCCACGCCGCCTCCGGTGGTTGACGTGGTGGTCATGGAAACCACTTACGGTGACCGTGTACACAAAAGATTGCAACCCTCTATCGACGAGTTATACGAGGCACTTATCGATACCTTTCGCCGCGGCGGTAATGTGGTTATTCCCAGTTTCGCGCTAGAGCGAACCCAGGAGATTCTCTACTATCTGCGCGAGGGTGTGGCAGCCGGGCTACTGCCTGGAGCCATGCAGGTATTTCTCGATTCACCTATGGCCATCTCCGCCACTGAAATTTTTCGCCACCATCCTGAGTGTTACGATGAGGATTCCCATAATTTATTCAGCAATGGTCAGGATCCCTTTGATTTTCCGGGCCTGCACTTTATCCGCGAGACCGCTGACTCGATAGCACTGAACCGCTTCAGGGGTGGGGCAGTGCTTATCGCGGGCTCTGGTATGTGCACTGGTGGACGTGTGCGTCACCACCTGAAGCACAATTTGTGGCGGCAAGATAGCAGCGTAGTGTTCGTCGGGTTTGCCTCATATGGCACCCTGGCTCGCCGTATCGTTGATGGCGCTAAATCAGTACGTATCTTCGGCGAAGAGATACCGGTGCGGGCCAGTATATACACAATTGGCGGTTTTTCAGCTCACGCGGATCGGGATGAATTATTGGCCTGGCACAAGCAACTGGGCAACCCAGAGCGAACGTATCTGGTTCACGGTGAAGAGGATGTTATGGCGTCCTTTGGGCAGCACTTAAGTGATACTGACGTAGTTATGCCCCGATTAAATGATGAGTTTGATTTGTGATGCTGGAATGCGCTGGGTACTGCAGTATTTTGTACGACAATTGATATCGCCTCGAAGCAAGCTGTTTTTTCTCTCGCAAAACCCTACCCAGACCTGTTTAGAGGTGGCCTGGCAATGATTGATAAACTTATTTTCGATATTCCCGGTCAGGGTCTGCACGATATTACCGAGCGAGTGCGCTCCTCAGTAGAGCAGACCGATATCGGGGACGGTCTATGTACACTCTATTTGCGTCATACCTCCGCGAGCTTGTTAATACAGGAGAACTATGACCCAGCGGTTAGGGCGGATTTGCAAAACTGGCTGAATCGACTGGTGCCAGAGGGAGACTCCTTGTACACCCATACGATGGAAGGCTCTGATGATATGCCGGCTCATATTAAGACAGCACTCACGGCTGTGAGTGTCGCTATTCCGGTGTTGGAAGGGAAGTTGGCGCTAGGCACCTGGCAGGGTATTTTCCTTTGGGAGCATCGCATGGTGCCTCAGCAGCGGGAACTGCTTTTGCACGTGGTTTAACCTGAGGAAAGTTTGGACTTAAACAGACCATGTCTAGAGCTTGCACCCCATAACGCCTCGCTCCATAATCGGCGATGACTGATGATGTCTCGGTTGAGAGCAGCACATAAACAGTCTATAAAGAACCATGCTTTTTTATAACAAGCATACAGTTTTTAGGAAGCAGACAATAATCACAGAATTGGAGGTGCGAGGTGGATTTAAAGAGGCCAGAGTTTAAAGAACAGTACGAGAACTATATCGGTGGAAAATGGGTGGCTCCTATTGATGGTAATTACTTTGATGATACCTCGCCGATCGATGGTAGCTTTATTGCGCGGATACCCCAGTCAAATGAAAAAGACATTAATGCTGCCGTAGCCGCTGCCTCGGAAGCGGCTGATTCCTGGGGGAAAACCTCGGCAGCTGAACGTAGTCTGATCATGTTTCGAATAGCTGATGTTATCGAACAAAACATCCAGCAACTGGCGTTGGTAGAGACTTGCAGTAATGGTAAGGGTATCCGTGAAACACTCGGAGCTGATTTGCCTTTAACAATTGACCAATTCCGTTATTTCGGGGGTTGTATTCGGACAGAGGCGGGTAGTGTTAGTAATATCGATGCCGATACGGTAACGATGGAAGTGCACGAACCCTTGGGTGTGGTGGGCCAAATTATACCGTGGAATTTCCCGATTCTAATGGCCGCGTGGAAGCTCGCTCCCGCACTTGCTACTGGCAATTGCATAGTACTTAAGCCCGCTGAGCAGACGCCTGTCTCGATTTTGGTGTTGCTTGAAGTGATCGGTGATTTATTACCGCCTGGCGTATTGAATGTGGTCAATGGCTTTGGTGCTGAAGCAGGAAAACCCCTTGCATCCCACCCGGATGTGAAGAAGATAGCGTTTACCGGTGAAACCACCACCGGCCGGATGATTCTGCAATATGCCGCGGAAAATATTATTCCAGTTTCCCTGGAATTGGGTGGAAAATCTCCTAACGTGTTTTTCGAGAGCGTCATGGCGGAAGATGATGAGTTTCTCGATAAAGCCATTGAGGGTCTGGTGATGTTTGCGCTCAATCAGGGTGAGGTATGTACCTGTCCTTCTCGTGCTTTGGTACAGGAAAGTATTTACGACAAATTTATGGAGAAATGCCTCGAGCGCATTGCCGCCATCGATATGGGTGATCCCTATGAGCTGACTACCATGATGGGCGCGCAGGCATCGAATGATCAATATGAAAAAATCCTGAGTTATCTCGATATTGGTAAGCAGGAGGGCGCTGAATTGCTCTGTGGCGGAGAAGCCCATCAACATGAACAATACCCTGATGGCTGCTACATTCAACCGACGGTGTTTAAAGGCCACAATAAAATGCGTATTTTCCAGGAGGAAATCTTCGGGCCGGTGTTAGCTGTTACCACGTTTAAGGACGAAGACGAGGCTCTGGAAATTGCCAACGACACCCTCTATGGGCTTGGCTCAGCGGTTTGGTCTCGGGATATGCATCAGGTTCAAAAGATGGTGAATGGCATTCAGGCTGGGCGAGTCTGGGTGAATTGCTATCACGTTTATCCTGCGGGGGCATCTTTCGGAGGCTACAAAAGCTCGGGTATTGGTCGGGAGAACCATCACATGATGCTGGATCACTATCGGCAGACTAAAAATGTGTTGATCTCGTACAACAAAAGTAAGCAGGGTTTTTTCTAATTTTACCTGGTGAATCAGGTAAAGGCAGGCGGTAGTCGGTGCAATTAGCACGAGTCAGCGTTACCGACGCCGCCGAAGCGGTCATTGATCAGTTGCGTGACAAACATGGCCCACTCCTGTTTCATCAAAGTGGGGGGTGTTGTGATGGCTCTGCCCCCATGTGTCTTTCCGTAGACGATTTTCGCCTGGGCAGCCGTGATGTTTGCCTCGGTGAAATTCACGGCTGTAAATTTTATATGTCACCTGAACAGTTTGAGTATTATCAGAACTCCCACACGATAGTGGATGTTGTGAAAGGTCGAGGTTCGAGTTTCTCCCTGGAAATTCCTCTGGGTGTGCGTTTTTTGATACGCACACGGATTTTTAGCGAGGCTGAGTTAGAACAATTGCCAGCAGTAGAGCGTGCGAGTGGTGTTTAAGGTTGGTTAAAAAAAGGCCGTTGTAGATAGCCCGTTGTGGAAAGCCTGGAGTGAAAAACTAACCAAAGCTAAACCGATATTGGTTTAACTCCCTTTATTCCTTTATTCCTTTATTCCTTTATTGAAAAGGCATCTTAGGCAGGATAATAATTTATTCTATTACCTGCGTTCGGTTAAACCGATGGTAGATACGTATCCCGAGTACTCGAAAATCGTCGCTGATCATAATTAATGCGGGCACTAAAAATAATATGACTATGCTTGCATACATAATCCCAAAGGCAATGCTGATTGCCATTGGGATTAAAAATTGTGCCTGCAGGCTGGTTTCCAGAAGCATTGGTAGCAAGCCAAAACTGGTGGTCATTGTGGTTAGCAAAATCGGGCGAAAACGCCGGGCTACCGTTTCGATGAGAGCGGTGCGCATATCAATGGTCTGGTTTTGACGGAGGTGATTGTAGTAGTCCACTAGTACCACGGAATCATTGATCACCACGCCGGATAGAGCAATCATTCCGAAGATCGAGGTAAAAGAAATATCAAAGCCCAGCAGTAGATGGCCCCACACCGAGCCCACAAACCCAAAGGGAATCGCTGAAAGGATAATGATGGGCTGCCAGTAACTACGGAGTAGTGAAGCGAGCATGACGAACATGATCATCACGGCGATGGAAAAGTTTCTTTTGAATGAAGACAATTCTTCTCTCTGGTCTCGACTGGATCCTTCCAGGCCATAAGATAAACCCGGGAAGTCGACTTCGAGTTTTGGTAATGCTGATGCATACAGGATGGCGAGTATGTCATCCGGTGTGGTGGTTTCTTCGTCCACGTTAGCGCTCACCGTGACTACGCGGCGACCATCGACCCGCTTTATTTGTGAATAGCCCCGTTGCTGGCGAATTGTGGCAGCGGTGCGCAAGTCCATTTCACTGCCGTCGCGTAAGCGAATTCGGGTATTGTAGAGGTCGTTAATGCTGCGTCGTTCTTCCCGCGGATAGCGTACCATCACTTTCAATTCGTTGCGTCCGCGTTGGAGACGATGGATCTCTTCACCGTAATAGGCACTACGTAATTGCTGACCGATGTCTACCGGGGTGAGTCCAGCGGAGAGTCCTGCAGAAGTGAGTTCAAACACGTACTCCTGTTTACCTACTTCAAAGCTGTCCTGTACTTCGCTGGTGCCCTCGATACTTCTCATCCCATGCATTAATTGATCCGCAGCGGCGGCGAGAATGGTTTCGTCTCGATGGGATAATTCGATACTGATATCATCACCGGTTCTGACCAGGCTGCTACGGAAGGTCAGGCTCTCGGCGCCGGGGATAAGGCCGGTATTTTTCCGCCACATACTTTCGAGTACCCGAGAACTTAAAGGTCGCTTATTCCCCGGAATCAGCTCCATGCGTATCTGCGCGAGATGGCCAGCATTGCTGCTACGGTCGGAAGCTAGCGGGCCCGTAGTGTCTGCCGCCTGGCTGCCGACGGTAAAGGAAATCGCCTCCACCAGATCGATGTTCTCCCCAATCAATTCAATGGCATCTCGTTCCATTTTATTGCCGGCGCGCAGTATGTGTCGGGCATAGCGCTCGGTAACCGCAAAGGGTGTACCAGTGGGCATTTTCAGATTAACGGTTATCTGGTCGCTATCGATTTGCGGGAAAAAAAGAAAGCGCACAATGCCGCCCTGAAAAATCCCCAATGTCACGATAATGCAGGCCAGGGCGATGGCCAGGGTTACGTAGCGGTAGTTAAGCGCCAGCTCGATACTGGGGATTACCCGTCGACTAATCAGACGGTTCAGGCCGGCCTGAGATTTATCTCTGAGGCTTGCCAGTACACCGCGACTCCATTGTGAGGGGTGAGCGAGGTGGGCGGGCAATATGTAAAAGGCCTCGATCAACGAGATGGCCAAAATTGCAATCACCACCGCAGGCACCGGTAACATGATCTTGGCCATATGGCCGGTGGTGAAGAGCAGTGGTCCAAAGGCCGCAATGGTAGTGAGCACGCCGATAGTCACTGGAGCCTTTATCAGATGCACCCCATCGAGAACGGCTTTCAGATTACCTGGTTTTTTTTCCTGTTCGTGAAAGATACTTTCCCCGGTCACAATGGCGTCGTCGACGACGATGCCGAGCACAATGATCAGTGCGAACAGGGTGATCATATTCATGGTAATGCCGGTAAACGATACCAGTAGTATTCCGCCGAGGAAGGATATGGGGATTCCCAGGCTGGTCCAGAACGCGAGTTTAAGATCGAGAAAGATCAGCAGACAGATAAATACCAGAACGTAACCGAGAATGGCATTGCGTGCCATCAGACTAATGCGGTCTCGCAGTATGTCGGACATATTGCGCCAGATGATGAGCTCGAGGCCCTCCGGCAGAACCACGGTACTCAGGTAATCCTTAATGGTTTTTTCCATGCCCAGGGTATCCTGGGTATCGCTGCGCGACACCTGAATAAACAGAGCGGGCTGACCGTTGTATTCGTTGCTGAGTTCGATGTCTTCAAAGCCGTCGCGGATGGTGGCTATATCCCCGAGGCGCAGAGCAGAGCCATCGGTTCGACTGCGGATAGTAATATCGGCAAATTCTTTTGCGGTGTAGCGTTTATCCTGCACGCGCAGCAGAATCTCTCCGCCCCCGGTGCGCAGGGTGCCGCTGGGAACATCGATGGAAAACTGCTCAACGCGGTCGGCAATATCACTCAGACTTAAATCATAGTCTCTCAGAGTGGTTTCGCTGATTTCGATGGCAAGCTCGAAATTGCGGCCACCAGTGACATCGATCAGGGTAATGCCTGGCAGATCCAGCAGGTCATTTTCGACGCGCTCGGCCCAGTAGTGCAAG
>JAUUYV010000239.1 GCA_030590275.1 Porticoccaceae bacterium | reverse complement strand
GATATGTTTACGCTACGGCTAAACCAGTTCATCTGGGAAAATCTACCCATGTCTGGGAAATCCTCATCTGTAATGAAGACAAAGAGCTGACCTGCATCGCTCGCCTGACCATGATGGTTAAATCCGGGTTACCTAAATCTATTACGTAAGAAGCATTAAAAACAGGCCTCCACGCTGCTCCCACCCGGTTTAGACCTAAGACCCAGGACCTAAACAAAACCCCCTGCCGCGTGGCCCGAAGCCCAGGCCCACTGAAAGTTAAAACCGCCTAATTGCCCGGTCACATCTACAACTTCTCCGATAAAATACAAACCCTTCTGCTTTTTAGCTTCCAGAGTTTTGGAAGAGAGCTCGTCAGTATCCACTCCCCCCAGCGTTACCTCAGCGCTACGGTAGCCTTCGGTACCTGTGGGTTGCACTTGCCACTGGTGAAACTGATGCGCAATCTCATCCAGCTCCTTGCCATCAAATTGCTCAATGGGCCGGCTCCGACACCACAAATCACAAAAGCACTGCGCAATTTTTTTAGTCAGCAACTCCGACAATACACTACGTAATTCTGCCTTCGGCCGTTTATCCTGTAGATCTTGCAAATAGGCCGCTAAATCAATATTTGGTAATAAATCAATGTATAACACATCACCCTCTTGCCAATAGGAAGATACCTGCAACATTGCCGGACCACTCAAACCACGATGGGTAAATAGCATAGCCTCGGAAAAACTTACGCCCTTACACTCGACTCGAACATCGACGGCACTGCCAGATAAAGGGGAAAATATCTTTAGCTCTGCTTCACTAAGCGTAAAGGGCACCAAGCCTGCAACTGTAGACAACACTTTCAAACCAAAATCTCGAGCTACCTGGTAGCCAAAACCACTGGCCCCCATCGTTGGAAAAGAAAGACCGCCGGTAGCGATAACCAGTGATTTGGTTTTGGTTGCTCCCATATTGCTTGCTACGGTAAAACCGCTATCGTGTGGAAGGATATCTTCGGAAAGTGAAATACTTTCAATATTACAGCGGGCTCGGATTTCCACACCTGCACGTTGAGCCTCAGCCACCAGTAGCTGTAAGACATCCTGTGCCTTATTATCGCAAAACAGCTGACCCAAAGTCTTTTCGTGATACGGTACCTCATGTTGCTCTAGCAAGGCGATAAAATCCCACTGGGTATAACGAGACAGTGCCGATTTACAGAAATGTGGATTGTTAGAATGATAATGTGCAGAATCGATATACTGATTGGTAAAATTACATCGTCCTCCACCCGACACCAGGATCTTCTTGCCAATCTTATTGGCATGGTCAACCAATAACACCTTGCGCCCACGTTGCCCTGCAGTGATCGCGCACATTAATCCAGCGGCGCCCGCGCCGATAATCAGTACATCGATAGTTTCCGGTATGGATTTAGCAATATTCTCTGGAGCCAGGCTCAAGTACTTATCCAGCCATAGAGCAGATCAAATACGATTAACCTGCTAATAAAACGCTTAATTTTTAATATCCACCAAACAAATTGATCAGACAAGGTTTGGATCTGAGTCTACTGCGTTACGAAAAAAACCCCAAACCAACAATCCACAGCCCACCAACATCGATAATCCGACCGAAAACAATCCCACGGTGACAAGCGTTTCCTGCCAGGGTAAGCCCTCATAACCCGCGCTGGCAATCGGCGTCATTGATTTCGTTCCGAATATTGCAGCGAGTGTGACATATAACCAGTTCGCTACCGTACCGTAGACTAGAGTCCAGAAAGCGATACTCCGATAGACTAAGGCTAAATGTAAGTTCGACCAGGCTAAACCGACAACCATAAGAAAGGTCCCGTTCATCACACCTTCGAGGTGGCTCGACAAACCCATTCTTGAATTGGTCATGGCGGGAATGGCAAAACCAGAAAGTAGCCCTAGAAAAAACAATAGAGCGCCAATGCCTAACAATGTCCGAGATCTTTGATCAAGGGTGTTCATAAAGAGATCCTCCTACTTATAAGCTCCAAAGATATAACCACTATGACACTTACCGGTCGGTCGCTGGACCGACACTTTTTTGTTACGAGTAATATTTACCAGCGAATATTTGCAACCGGGCCAGTACTCCAGCAAATACGATGCTCCCCTTTCAGGAGTAAATGCGATAAGGTTTTTACAGTACTCGCCACGGGAAACAACTATGGCTGTATATTTAAAGCGCTCAAACAGCTCCATTGATACGACCCTGTCTGATACAACCTTAAATTTTAATTCTGCTGTTGTTAGCTCTGCTGTCGTAACTTCCTTTCCAATTAAGCCGACGTACTCACCGTAAGGACTAGAAGCGCATTCTAAGCCATCGAAAACAGACACCGCGGTATACAGTTTCAAAGGCTTTTTCAATACTATCCGTATTTCGGCTGTATCGTAGTCATTCGGGCTGTAATACGGTGACGCACAACCGGATATAAAAATACATGTGATTATGGAAACTATGCGCTTCATATTATTACCCGTAACTCTTGCATCAGCGGCCCATCTTTGGAGCCCGGTGCAGCACCGTGTTAGGCATAGCCGCTAATTATTTATTGGCGAAACGTTGCATGACATTGCACGCAATAACCCAGTGTAGATTGTAATGCACGAAGTGATTTAGTTGTATCTTTGGTCTTCAATGCATCACCCAGAGAATCACCACTTTCATGAAACGCCAGCCCTAATGCAGTAAAGTCTTCATTGTTGAACATATTACACATTTTTCTCATTTCTTCAGTCAACCCTAGCTTTGAATGGGCTATTTCAGAAGCCTTCTTAAACTCTTCCTCTGCTATCAAACCAGTAATGGCCTGCACTGCCTCTAAATGAGATCTCATATTTGATAGTTGATGTTGCTTCATTATTGGCGAGAGGCCGAGAGATATCCTTTCGTCATCTATTGAATGCTTCACGTTATGATGCATCATTTCTCCTGCCGAACTTTTCTTATTTTCGGCAGAAGAAAACATAGCCATTGCGGAAATTAGCAACATCACAAATAATTTTGATACTTGTTTAATAATCATAGATCCTCCCGTTTAATTTATATTGCCTAACAGTTTATTAGCACGACACCATCACACTATCACCTGGCGCGCTACCCAGGAGCTTATAAGCGAAAAAAAGAACATCAGGGTCAAAGCCACATCCAATCTACAAGGGCACCACAAACCTACCTGAACACCTCATATCGTGTTCCGTAACACCGTAAGGGAGCCCCGGCACAAAAACAACTACGGCGCCGGATTACTATACTGCTTGTGAATGGCTTCAATCCCCTCCACCACCTCATCAGACAAACGAGTATTCACGCTATCGATATCAGTTTTGAGCTGCTCAACACTAGTGGCGCCAATAATATTACTGGTGACAAAGTCGCGCGAATTAACATAGGACAGGGCCATGGTGGTGGGATCAATTCCGTGCTCTTGCGCCAAACTCACGTAGGCTTCTGAGGCCGCTGCGGTAAATACACCGCTGTAGCGCTGAAAGCGTTTAAAAAGGGTCAGGCGTGCTCCTTCGGGTTTGTTGCCGTTCATGTATTTGCCGGTCAGCATCCCCATAGCAAGTGGCGAATACGCCAACAAGCCCACCTGCTCGCGAATCGCCATTTCAGCCAAACCCACTTCAAAACTCCTGTTCAGCAGATTGTAGGGATTCTGAATACTAACGATACGAGCCTTATTGTCGTCCCGCGCTATGCGCAGGTATTCCATCACGCCCCAGGGGGTTTCATTGGATACACCCACGCTACGCACTAAACCTTCCTTAAGCAGTTCGTCCAGCGCTCCCAGAGTTTCCTCAATTGGTACCAGATCGTCCTGCTCCCGGTGCCGATAACCGAGCTGGCCAAAGAAATTGGTGGTCCGCTCTGGCCAGTGCACTTGATAGAGGTCGATGTAATCGGTTTGTAGACGTTTCAGGGAATCACGCACCGCCTGGTGAATATGTTCTCGACTCAAGCGAGGCCCACCGCGCAAATGCTTCCAGTCGCCAGTGGCATCGGATCGCCCAGATACCTTGGTCGCCAGTATCACCTTATCTCGTTGACAGCGCCGGGCGAACCACTCGCCCACGCACT
>JAUUYV010000118.1 GCA_030590275.1 Porticoccaceae bacterium | reverse complement strand
CGCTCTCGCTTAATACTTCTCTCAGCTGGGCAGCTAAGATATATCGATGGGTTGACGATGAAGGTGTAACCCACTATTCCGCTAACCAGCCATCGGATACCAGCACTGAGACCGAAACACTCAAAATCAAACCCACACAAAAACCACGCTCTATCAGTGAGGAAAATAGCACGGACGATCAAGATTCGACTGATTCAGACGAGACAGTAAGCGTAAACAGCAACGGTAATACTGAGTTAAGCCCGGAGGAGCTCGCCAAGATTAAAAAGGAAGAAAAAGCCAACTGCACCAAAGCACGAAAAAACCTCTACACTTTAAATAACCGAAGCCGCATTGTCGCTCCCGACAAGAATAATGATGGCAGTAAGCGCTACCTGAATGACGAAGAGCTAGCCAAATGGAAAGCAGAAAGCACTAAAATCGTAAAAGAGTATTGTAAATAGTTAATTAGAACTACTTTCAATAACTGTAGTGACTCGACAACCAAGTTCCATACGCAATACAAGTTCGATACACGATATAAGCTCTCCATAGAATGTAACACAAAGAGCAAGCCTCTATTTCAAACGAATGCTACAGAGGAACCCAGGCTTCGGCCACTAACAATCTACTCAATTACATCCTTCCTCAACATCAACGAAATACTACCCCTCCATCGACAACAAACGCATGAACCGTATCCCCTGAAACGTAATCACCTGCCAAAACAGCCTGAGCTAGCGGGTTTTCAAGCATTTGTTGAATAGTCCTCTTTAAAGGCCGCGCCCCATAAACAGGGTCAAAACCTGCCTCGCACAACAAATCCATAGCTTCATCACTGATTTCAAAATCCAGCTCTCTTTCCTTCAGACGCTCACGAAGATGGCCAATTTGAATTTTGGCAATTCCACGAATATGCTCTTTAATAAGCGGATGAAATACGACAAGCTCGTCGATTCGATTAATGAATTCCGGTCGAAAATGAGAGCCAACTACCGTCATAACCGAATCTTTCATCTTTTCGTAATTCTCTTCGCCAGCCATATTCTGGATTAAATCCGACCCGAGATTAGAGGTCATCACGATGACCGTGTTGCGGAAGTCCACCGTGCGGCCCTGACCGTCAGTTAAACGACCATCGTCGAGCACCTGCAGTAATATATTAAACACATCGGGGTGGGCCTTTTCGACCTCATCGAGTAAAAGTACAGAATAAGGTTTCCGTCGCACCGCTTCGGTGAGGTACCCTCCCTCTTCGTATCCCACGTAACCTGGAGGCGCCCCAATTAGACGGGCGACCGAATGTTTTTCCATAAACTCAGACATGTCGATGCGCACCATGGCATCCTCGGAGTCAAACAGGAAATTTGCCAGCGCTTTGCAAAGTTCCGTTTTACCTACGCCTGTTGGCCCTAAAAACAAAAATGATCCATTGGGTCGATTAGGATCCGACAAGCCCGCCCGGGACCGACGCACCGCGTTAGAAACCGCCACCACGGCCTCCTCCTGGCCCATGACCCTCTGATGAAGTGAATCCTCCATCCGAAGCAGTTTTTCTCGTTCTCCCTCCAACATTTTAGAAACTGGAATACCGCTCCATTTCGATACCACTTCCGCGATTTCTTCGTCGGTCACTTTATTACGCAACAACTGAGTTTCCTGCGCTTCCGCACCACTAGCCGCTGACAAACGCCCTTCCAGGGTCGGAATAATGCCATATTGTAATTCGGACATTTTTGTTAAATCACCAGCACGGCGCGCTGCATCCATATCGATTTTTGCTTGCTCTAAATCGCTTTTAATTTGCGTAGCGTCCTGCATCAATGCTTTTTCCGACTTCCAGACTTCGTCCAGGTCGGCATATTCTTTTTCTATATCTGATATGTCCTGCTTGAGTTTTTCCAGCCTCTTTTTGGCAGCATCGTCTTCTTCTTTTTTTAAGGCCTCCCGCTCCATCTTAAGCTGAATTAAACGCCGATCTAAACGATCCATTTCCTCAGGCTTGGAATCAATCTCCATTCGAATACGGCTGCCCGCCTCATCGATCAGGTCGATCGCTTTATCGGGCAACTGGCGATCAGTAATATAACGTTGCGATAATTTGGCAGCAGCAATAATTGCCGAATCAGTAATATCAACACCATGGTGTACTTCGTAACGTTCCTTTAAACCACGAAGAATAGCAATCGTATCCTCCTCGGTAGGTTCATCAACGAGCACTTTTTGAAAGCGCCGCTCGAGGGCTGCATCTTTTTCAATATACTGACGATATTCATCGAGCGTGGTAGCTCCAACACAGTGTAGTTCGCCACGAGCCAATGCCGGTTTCAGCATATTTCCAGCATCCATTGCCCCTTCGGCTTTTCCGGCTCCAACCATGGTGTGCAATTCGTCAATAAACAGGATGACACGACCTTCCTGCTTGTCCAACTCACTCAGTACCGCTTTCAGGCGCTCTTCAAATTCTCCACGAAACTTTGCCCCAGCAAGCAAAGACCCCAGATCCAGAGATAAAACCACCTTATCTTTCAGGCCCTCGGGTACTTCTCCATTAACGATACGCTGGGCCAGGCCCTCGACTATTGCAGTTTTTCCAACACCCGGCTCACCAATCAATACAGGGTTATTTTTAGTTCGACGCTGTAATACCTGAATAGTACGACGAATCTCATCATCCCGCCCTATCACTGGATCAAGCTTTCCGTCAGCCGCTCGTTCGGTGAGGTCAATGGTATATTTCTCCAAAGCCTGACGTTGATCTTCCGCATCGGGATTCTGCACAGTCTCTCCTCCTCTAATATTTTCAATCACACTCTCCAGCCGAGAACGATCACCAAATTTATTCAGTGCATCACTCAACCCCCCACCCATATCAAATGCAGCTAATAGAACCGTCTCAGAGGCAATATACTGATCATTTAATTGCTGGGCTTTTTTATCCGCGAGATTTAATAGTCGCATCAGGTCTTGCGAAATAGCGATGTCGCCGGTAGGGTTTTTTATTTCCGGCAAACCTTGTAGCAAGGTATCCAACTGGCCTTCCAGTCCAGCCAAATCAAAACCAGCAGTCGACAACATGGGCCGCACCGAACCCTGACTTTGGCCAAGCATCGCCATCATCAGATGTACTGATTCAATACCCGTATGATCACGCCCAATAGCAATCGATTGAGCATCCGCGAGCGCTTCCTGCAGGGAGTTTGTTAATTTTTCCTGTTTCATATTAAGCGCCTGTGACTATTTAATATAAACCAATACAAAGTAAAAAAGCTCTATACAAAAAGCTATTATGTAAAAATTTACCTTGCCATTAGCTTGTATCTGGGGGCTTAGCAGAATAATTCAATCTGTAGCAGGAACGCGTAGATTGAGATAGATCAAAGAAGATGTTCAGGCCTACAAAAAAACCCCGAAACTCCAGTTAGGGAAGATCAGATAGCGCTAATGGTTAACAGGTCAAACGCGGGTGTCTCGTAGGGGTGAGATTTTTTCAAGGCATCCACAACATCCTTAACAACGGCCTCGTCGCATACCATCTCAACACGATACTCCGCTACCGTTTCTATATTTTTTTCCTTCCCGAGATAGGGACTGGAACCCGGCAGCGGCCGGAACTGGCCTTCCCCCAACATTTGCCAGCAGCACCGATCATAATGAGCTATACGCCCAGCACCAGCCTCAAAAACTGCATCTTTCACCTGTTCTAAATGGGATTCTGGAACGTAAAAACAGAGTTTATGCACTATCTTGAGAAGCCATTAAAGTTAATGATTATTAATATTCCGAATTGCTACAGCAATATTATTGTACTTAATGAACACAATAAATTAGTACAATAACTCAATGCAATAAATTGAAAAATTTTCGCTGGTATTGTACCGCTATGGGATCGCCTTTACCCAGGGCCGCTAGCACATCAAGGAAGGTTTGCTTCACCTCTCCATCTCTAGCATCCAGATCTCGCTGCAATATCGCCAACAACAATTCCAGTGCTTGTTGATAGCTGTGATGATCGCTGTGTTGAACTGCCAACAGAAATGCGATCTCCACGTTATCGGGCTGATCGTTCAATTGTCGCTCCAGCTCAACAAGTTCCGGTGATCGGGCTGCCTCTCGTTTTAGCTCAATCTGAGCCAACATTTGTTCGTAACTAGGATCTCTATCTGCAAGCGATATACTATTCAATACCGTTTCAGCCTCATCACAGCGGTTGAGTTGCAGTAAAACCTGGGTCAGCAATAAAGCGATATCACTATCTTGGTTCGACTGGGTATAGGCTTCACGTAAGTCGGGTAAAGCGCCCTCAAAATCGTTATTCTGGATTTTCTCCTGTGCAGACACCAACAAATCATCCCAGGCACTGGGGAGGTACTTCTCCAGCACCTTACGTACTTCGGTTTCAGGCAGCGCGCCTTGAAATGCATCCACTGGTTGTCCATCTTTCATCATGATAACGGTGGGTAAACTACGCACACCGAACTGGCCCGAGATATCAGCTTGCTGATCCGCGTTAACCTTAGCCAATAAAAATAGCCCCTGATATTCCTCCGCTAACTTTTCAAGTATCGGCATCAGCGCCTTACACGGAGCGCACCAGTCGGCCCAAAAATCGACCACCACCAGCCGCTTGGAGGATTCTTCAACCAATACTTGCTGGGCATTTTCGGGAGTAACGTCTACAACATGTTCGTTCATCAAAGCTTCCTTTTACTCTATCGGTTCAGCATTGCTAAAAAATACTGCCCCTAAAACTAGTGTGTTTAATCAAGACCTGTTAACCGAGAGGAATCAATTTAAACCTGATTAGCTCAAGGCTCTCAAGCCAGGGAGGCCCGCGCATTTCGAAATAGCCGCAGCCATGCACCATCTTCCTCCCAATCATTCGGACACCAGGAGTTAGTTACCGCACGAAATACCCGTTCCGGATGCGGCATCATGATTGTCACCCTACCATCGACATTGCTTAACCCCGTAATGCCGTAGGGCGACCCGTTAGGATTAGCCGGATATCGTTCGCCAGGTCGATGATGGTTATCCACATAACGTAAACTTACCAGGCCTGATCGATGCGTAGATTGACAATGGCGATCGTCGCTGAACTCTGCCCTACCCTCACCGTGAGCAATCGCAACCGGCAACACAGAACCTGCCATACCGTCTAACAGAATAGATGGGGACGATTCAATAGTTACCAATATACTACGAGCCTCAAACTGCTCAGAGGTATTGCGCACAAAACGCGGCCAATGCTCGGTACCGGGTATGAGCTCTTTGAGATTAGATAGCATCTGGCAACCATTACACACCCCTAAAGTGAAAGTATCTGGGCGCGTAAAATAAGCCTCAAACTCGTCTCGAACCCGCTGATTAAAAAGAATTGTTTTCGCCCAGCCTTGCCCCGCACCCAGCACGTCCCCATATGAAAAACCGCCACAGGCCGCTAGACCAGAGAACTCAGAAAGGCTTAAACGTCCAGCCAATATGTCACTCATATGGACATCGATGGTACTAAAGCCTGCTCGATCAAATGCCGCTGCCATTTCGGTCTGGCCATTCACACCCTGCTCTCGCAGAATAGCAATTTTCGGGCGCACACCACGAGCAATAAACGGTGCTGCCACATCCTCGTTGACATCGAAGGTAAGAAGCGCTGACAGACCCGGATCGGGCTCGACAATACCCTCGAACTCCTGTGTGGCGCAGACCTCATTATCGCGCAGAACCTGCATCCGATAACTGGTTTCAGCCCAACGCTGCTGTAATTCGGCCCATGACTTTTCAACGATGAGTTCATCACCGGAGGAAATCGATAGTGTATCGCCACCATTTATCTTTCCAATCCGGTGCACACAATCGATTAAACCAGCCGCTTCAAAACAACTCAGTACTTCATCAATATACTGGCCGGCAAGCTGTACCACAGCCCCCAGCTCTTCATTAAACAGTAATGCCAGTGCATCGTCAGACTCCGGTAAATTGACATCCATACCGCAGTGACCGGCAAAACACATTTCTGCCAAGGTAGTAAACACCCCCCCATCTGAACGGTCGTGGTAAGCCAGTAAGTGACCTGCCGCCAGACTGTGTTGTATTACTGTAAAAAATGCCCGGAGTTTTTCTGCATCGTCTACATCAGGAACATCTTTCCCATGTTGACCATAAACCTGAGCCAGAATGGATGCCCCGAGGCGATTTTTTCCAGCACCTAAATCGATCAGCAGTAGTTCACTTCCCTCCACATCTCGATGCAATTGTGGAGTTAACGCCCGACGT
>JAUUYV010000245.1 GCA_030590275.1 Porticoccaceae bacterium | reverse complement strand
TAAAACCAGGTCTGGCATGTTTCGACATATCAGCTCCAGACCCTGAGCCCCGTCGAGAGACGTCGATACCTCAAAGCCCTCCCGCCGGAGGTTATATGACAAAACCTCAAGAATGTCGGCTTCATCTTCAACCACAATAAGGTGTTGTTTAGCCATACCAGGAGTAATTTTCTGTGTATACGATGAGACTAGCCTACCACGTCTTTATTAAGAATTAGTTAAGAGTGTACTGAGACTCCAGACCTGCCATCTGATTGCCATACCCGCTATGAGCCGCTGCTTGCAATTCTATTAGCCGGTGCAATTGTTCGCGAGGAAGGCCTATGAGCTGGCAGGTAAAAGCCTTAAATGGAGCCTCTTACTCATTGTTAAACCGCTGACTAAAAGGGCGACGGAAGCCCCTTCCCCCTTGCTACCTCACTTATATTTGTTGTTTGAATCTAAATACCGGAAATTAATATTTCCTCTCGAACCAGCCCGCAGCTCCAGGTCCAATAAACGAGTCGGTATCTAATTTTTCTGCCCGAGCTCCTCTCCCGGCGGCCGCGCATCATTTGCATCAATATCATAGGGAGGAAAATCATAAAGCTCGATCATGATCCGGGCGATTTTTTCCCTGATGGATTGTGCTCCGACAAGAATATCCAGGGGTACCGTCTGTTGGCCCCCAAGTAACTCATCCACCTTTTTCCATTCAACATCATAAATAAGTTTGTTTTCTTCTGATCTTTGCCGAATGTAAGGTGCTAAGGCTATCTCCGCCCTGGTAAAACCACTATCGGTCTCCCCATACTCACTTATGGGCTTATAACTGGTCATCAGTAGACGATCACCTAACACCCCAACTAGAAAAGGCTGATCAATAACTCGAACGGGTGTCCCCGCCTTAATAGTGGGAAACAGCAGCGCTGCATCCTCCGGGTAGAGATGCAAGCAACCGTGGCTAACCCGCATTCCCACCCCCCAGGGTCGATTGGTGCCATGAATAAAAATACCCGGAAAACCAATTTGAATCGCCAGCATACCCATAGGATTATTTGGACCCGGCGGGAAGTAGGTGGGGAAATCCAGCTCGCCCTCTTCAAACTTTTCCTTGCGAATCGAGGATGGTACAAACCAGGCAGGATCTTTATGTTTTGCTACCACCTGGGTCAAGCCTAGCGGAGTCGACCAACCCTCCCGAGCGATACTGACAGGAAAGGTTATAACCTGTGGAACCTGACCTTCTTTTACCTCAGGAAAATAAAATAGCCGCCGCTGCGGTATATTAATCACCACACCCTCCCACGGTTTGGGAGGAAGAATAAACTGGCCTGGCACCACTACATCTACGCCAACACCGGGTAACCAGACACTAACCCCGGGGTTAGCCCAGATAATTTCGTGATGGCCCAGATTAAAATGGCGAGCGATATCCACCAGGGTGTTATCTGAACTTGGCGCGACCACTCGCACACGACCCACCACCGTAGAACCGTCCTGGGGAAGATCGAAGCTACTCGAAATTACCCTCTGATTCACACCGGTAAGACTAAGTATTAATACGACTAAGACGAGCAGAGCATTTAAATCTACCGGGATACCCCGCCTCTCGTTAGCGGAAGTTTTTGGCACTAAATACTCTGTCATACGGATAGGAGCAATCTCACCTAAAAAAATTCTAGATCTTAAACACGTCATCGAACAATTATTTTTGTACACCGTTTTAAGTTTACGTACACTGATAGGTGTCGCAAAATCACTAAATCGCAAGCAAAATCACCCCAATAAATAATGAGTAAAAACTTGGTTAAAATAGAACGCCTTAAGATTACTTTGGGCCTCTCGGATGCGAGAACCTGGGTGCTAGACCTTGTTGTTGTCATCTTACTTACTACTTCCTTAAGCGTATTCGCAGAAGCTGGCTCCACCACACCCGCCCTAAGCCCTGACGCCAATAACAGCCCTGGTGCCAACAACAGCCCTGGTGCCAAAGACAGCCCTGACACTAACGACGGCTCACCATTAAGCAAGTCGACAATGGTACTCATAGATACGACACATGGCACTTTAACGGTAATGAAAAATAACGAGGCCGTCGCTTATTTCAAACATATTTCCATCGGCCGTGGCGGCGCTTCTCCGCTGCACATGCAGGGAGACGACACCACTCCAAAAGGCACCTTTCGGATTATTTCAGAAAAAACTGAGAGTCAGTACACCTTATTTATTGGACTGGACTACCCTACTATCGAGCATGCAGAACTCGCATTAGCACAAAGCAAAATCGAACCAGAAGATCATCAACAAATCATTCGAGCCCATACTCTCGGCTTGAAGCCACCTTCCTCAACTCCTCTCGGTGGATCCATCGGTATCCACGGCCTTGGCGAAGGTGACGTATCAACACACCGCCAGTTCAACTGGACTCATGGTTGCATCGCCCTGGAAAATGAGCAAATCCGAGAACTGGCTCGCTGGGTTGAACCAGGTGTGCGCGTAAACATCCAGTAGCTTAGTTACCCGCCCTTGGTTACCCACCAGGGGCGGTACTAATCTACCGCACTCTTTACCGTATCGTGGTTCGCCTGAGTCCCAATTATTTCATCATTGTTTTCTTAAACATCCGATCAATTTTTTGATCAGTCTCATTAGCTTTTGCTTCAGCGTTTTTCGCGCTTGCATTGGCCTGCTGAGCAAGCACCTGTGCCTCTGCTGCACTTCGTTGTGCTGCTTCAGCGGACGCCTGAGCTTTTTCTGCCACCGCTCGCACTTCTGCTAGTTCACTATTAGTGGCGCAACCGCCCAGCCCCAATCCCGCAAGGACAACGATACAAAGAAATTTTTTCATCCAAATACTTCCTCTTTTTTCTTGTGGTTAACTTATACAGCCAAGTAGATACGAACCAGCCGTACCCCGCAGATTTAAGAATGCTGATAAACACAGCAAATCACCTTGACCTGGGTCAGACCCTACATGAAAGATCGACTAATTTCCATACCAGGCTTACCAGGCTACATCTGAAGACAAGTATCATAAAACAAAGTTCAAGAAACAGAACTTTCCTTAGTTTTGCAGAGAACCTGCGACACGTTTTCCTGCAACAAAAACGTAAAAAAGACGATTACAGTACTACGCCAGGATTCCAGGCTCGTAAATCCAAGCTCGTAAATCCCAGACACGTAAGCAGCGAGAGAAGAGAAGAAATGATAGATGGCGGACCGGACGGGACTCGAACCCGCGACCTCCGGCGTGACAGGCCGGCATTCTAACCAGCTGAACTACCGGTCCGCATAACTGGTGGGTGGTACAGGGGTCGAACCTGTGACCTACGGCTTGTAAGGCCGTCGCTCTCCCAACTGAGCTAACCACCCCTCGAGAGAGGAACGCATTCTACTGAAATCACGCAAACTGTCAAACAAATACGGCTCTCGCACTATACTTATTTTTCACGTCCAACTACCATTGCCCGCCTCGTCGTTACTACTGCTCGCGTTGTTATGGAGATATTCAAGTCATTTACATTTGAGGCGGCCCATCAGCTTCCAAATGTGCCGGAGGGTCACAAATGTGCTCGCCTCCACGGCCATTCCTACCGAGTAAGCTTAAGTGTCGAAGGAGCGCTCGGGCAAGACAGTGGCTGGGTAATGGATTTCGCCGACATCAAGGAAGCTTTCAAGGAAGTCTATGAAGCCCTGGATCACCGCTACCTCAATGATATCGAAGGGCTAGAAAACCCCACCAGCGAGAACATTGCCCGCTGGATATGGCAAAAACTTAAGCCCCAACTCCCCCAGCTATCAAAAATCCAGATACAGGAAACCTGTACCAGCGGCTGCATTTATACCGGCAATTAAGTAGATGCTACTCGTCGAGAGCCGCTACACATGAAAATACTCTGTTTGACCCTCGACTTCCAACTCCCGGCCTGTCGATCACTCAAAGAAAAACGGCACCGCCTACATGGTCTGAAGGATAAATTTGGTGGCAAAGCTAATATCGCAGTGAGCGAGTCTGGCTTCCAC
>JAUUYV010000232.1 GCA_030590275.1 Porticoccaceae bacterium | reverse complement strand
GTAGTAATCACTAAAGCATCGCAGCTGTATAGATTACTACCTTTCATTTTGAAGGGGCGTTGACTTAGATCGATAGATTCAATATGATCAAAAATCACTTCTGTATCAAAACGTTCTGCATGTTTTTGCATGCGAGACATTAACTCTGGTCCCTGTACGCCCTGGTCGTCTCCAGGCCAGTTGTCGACATCAGTAGTGGTAGTGAGTTGCCCGCCCTGCTGAATACCTGTTATGACGACTGGAGCAAGGTTGGCTCGAGCTGCGTATATGGCCGCAGTCCAGCCTGCAGGCCCGGAACCGAGGATAAGTAAACGATGATGTCGTACTTCAGACATAGTGGTTTATCTCGTGATGGTTAGTAGTTACAGTGGTGGTGGAGTAAGGATGAAAAAAGCCCAATATGGTAAACCCAATGTTGAGCTTGAAGCTTGATTTACTCAGATGCTTTCATCCAGGTTTGAGCCCAGAGTGTATTCGATTCATCGTAGCTGGGGAATCAACGACCAGATGCTCTATCTGCATTAACTCCAGGCTACTTTATTAACTCTAGACTACGTTATTAAGTCTAGACAAGGTTGAGATGCTATAGAATAGCATCCTCTGGATAAATTGAATCATTTAAAGGAAACTCCCTGATTTGGCTCGCTCCAAAAATGCTATCGATGGTGGCCCCGGTAGAAGAAAGACCGCCGATAAAGCAAAGAATAAATCGGTGCGCCCGAAGCGAACTCGCGCGGTAGATAAAAAAGTGGCTGAAACCGAATCAAGCGTAAATCGTTCGGCGGTGTTTCTACAGGAAGGCGCATTTATTGGCTGGATACTAATCAGTCTGTTCCTGTTGTTGTCTTTGTTAACTTACTCCAGGGAAGATGCCGGATGGTCCTATACTGGCATCAGTGATAACTATCACAATCTCGCCGGGCCCTTTGGGGCATGGTTAGCCGATGTGCTGTTTTCTTTTTTTGGTTATTTGGCCTACCTGTTTCCAACCTTACTTTCACTGCGAGCATGGAATGTTTTCAGGGCTCGCAAACTTGCTACTCCAGGCTTGCAGTTTGACAAGATCATAATTGCTTTGCGTTTAGTAGGCCTGGTTTTGGTGATGGTCGCTGCAACCGCGCTGACAGAACTTCACTACGGCTCGATAGTCGGTGATTTGCCGGTTGGGGTAGGGGGGATATTAGGCACTGGGGTAGCAGAAGCCGCAATTTCCGTATTTAGTTACATTGGTAGTACCTTGATTTTGCTGGCAATGTTTTTGTTTGGTATCACCGTATTCACAGATTTGTCCTGGTTGGCCCTGGCCGATGGCGTCGGGGCTTTATCGATGAGCCTGGGTAATCGCGTCCGCTTTCACTATGTGTCGTGGCAGGATCAAAAGAAAGAACAGCGTTTGGCGGGAGATGCCCTGGAGGAGCGTCGAGAAAAAGTCCGTGAAGATCAAATAAAACAGTCGGTTCGAAAGGAGCCGACCATCATCCCTGTAGCTAAAAAACCGGTTCTTAGCCAGCGCGTAGAGAGAGAGAAGCAAGCCTCTATATTTGATGGCCAGGCACTGGTGGCGGGGCTGCCAGCTATCAATTTACTGGATCAGGCTCCCGAGGCTAAGGAGGGCGGTTATTCTCAGGAAACGCTAGAAAACCTGTCGCGTAAACTTGAATTGAAACTACAGGATTTTGGTATTAGTGCTGAGGTTGTCGAAGTATTACCGGGACCGGTGATTACACGTTTCGAGATCCAGCCAGCTGCTGGTATCAAGGTGAGTCGAATTACGAGCCTGGCTAAAGATTTAGCGCGTTCATTGGCGGTCGTCAGTGTGAGAGTAGTTGAAGTAATCCCGGGGAAATCTGTCGTTGGTATTGAGATCCCCAACGATCTGCGGGAGATCGTCTATTTAAGTGAGGTGCTGTCGTCAGAAACCTTTGATCAGGCAAAATCCCCCTTGAGTCTGGCATTGGGGCACGACATTTCTGGCGAGCCTATTGTTGCCGATTTAGCTCGTATGCCCCATCTACTGGTAGCGGGCACCACTGGGTCGGGAAAATCCGTCGGCATTAATGTGATGCTATTAAGTCTGCTATTCAAAGCATCTCCAGATCAGGTTCGTTTGATTCTGGTTGATCCCAAAATGCTCGAGTTATCAGTGTATGACGGTATTCCTCACCTCCTGACTCCGGTGATTACCGATATGAAAGAGGCCGCTAGTGGCTTGCGTTGGTGTGTGGGAGAAATGGAGCGCCGCTACAAATTAATGGCTACATTTGGGGTAAGGAATTTAGCGGGCTTTAATCGCAAGATTGAGGAAGCAAAAGCTGCGGGAGAGCCCTTAACTGACCCCTTCTGGGAAGTAGCAGAACAGGCGCCTTTTGAACTTAACGAAGTATCTGGTGAGGCCCCAGAGTTGGAAACCTTGCCCTATATCGTCGTGGTTATTGACGAATTTGCCGACATGATGATGATTGTCGGGAAAAAGGTGGAGCAATTAATTGCACGAATTGCTCAAAAAGCGAGGGCAGCGGGTATTCATTTAATACTGGCTACCCAGCGACCTTCGGTAGATGTTATTACGGGTTTGATCAAAGCTAACGTGCCCACTCGAATCGCTTTTCAGGTGTCCTCCAAAATAGATTCTCGGACCATTCTCGATCAGGGTGGTGCCGAGCAATTATTAGGGCATGGCGATATGTTGTATTTGCCCGCAGGTAGCGGTGTTCCAGTGCGAGTGCATGGTGCTTTTGTTGATGATCACGAGGTGCATCAAGTGGTAGCAGACTGGAAACGCCGTGGGGAACCTAATTATCTTGAGGAGATTACCGACGAAGGGATGACCGCCTCGATACCGGTACCCGGGTACACTGGTACTGATGGTGAAAAGCGCGACGACAATGAGTTGGATGCCCTTTATGATGAGGCTGTAGAGTTTGTGATTCAGAGCCAACGAGCCTCTATTTCGTCAGTACAGCGTAAGCTACGAGTCGGTTATAACCGGGCTGCGCGCTTGATCGAAACTATGGAAGCTGCCGGAGTGGTGAGCGAAATGGGTACCAACGGTAACCGGGAAGTGCTGGTGCCGAATCGAAGAATGGAGTAGGGCCAAAGGATGACCAGGTTATGGGTAAAACTCAGGCTCAGTATTTATGTCCTGTTGGTCTATGGTTCGGTAGTTCTGGGGGGGGTAGTGGATACTATTGCAACGGTTCATGCGGACGATAGTAAATCGGGCTGTATCAATGGCCTTGTCGAGTTGCAGCTGGTGCTGGATAAGATACAGTCGCTGAGTGCCGAATTTCACCAGCAAGTAAGCTCTGCAGATGGCTATTCTCTTCAGGAGATGGAGGGGGTGATGCACATCGCCAGGCCGGGCCGAATTTACTGGAAAACCGTGCCACCCTATGAGCAGCTGGTGGTTTCCGATGGCGAAAAACTTTGGCTCTACGATCCCGATCTCGAGCAGGTTACGATTAAAGCCCTGGCAGAAAACCTGGTCGATTCCCCGGCTGCTTTGCTAGTAGGCAAAGCGGACAATTTAGCCGACCGCTATCAGGTATGTAAGGAAATAAGTGAAGGCACCCTGCGAATTGCGATGACGCCATTGGAACAGGGTAGCGTCTATACCCATATGGTATTGACCTTCGAGTCGGATACTCCTACATCGATTACGATGACGGACAGTTTGGGGCAACATACTCAGGTGACTCTGGCTGCAGTGACTCTTAACCCCAACCTGGAAGCGTCTCTATTTGTTTTTAATCCCCCCGAAGGGGTCGATATCTTTCTGGATCGTTGATATCCACGATGACTGCTTCCCTGTTCGACCAGCAAACGGAGCACCCAAACTCTGAGCGGGAAGCCCATCGTCCTCTGGCTGACAGAATACGTCCGCTCAGTCTTGATGACTTTGCTGGGCAGGAGCATATTCTGGGGCTGGGTCGGCCACTGCGTGAGGCCATTATTGGCGGTCAGTTACATTCCATGGTGTTCTGGGGACCTCCCGGCGTAGGTAAAACCACACTAGCAAAAATTATTGCGCAAACTGCAGATGCTCATTTTGAAACTATTTCGGCGGTACTTGCCGGGGTAAAAGATATTCGCGCAGCCATCGCGCGCGCGGAGCAGGAGCGCGAAGTACACGACCGAGACACTATTT
>JAUUYV010000135.1 GCA_030590275.1 Porticoccaceae bacterium | reverse complement strand
TATCTCTATATTTCACGCCACTCGCTTCCCATCGAAGGGATACCGTCTGGATCGCGATCCCACTAAAGCAGGCAATCTACCCGGCAACCAGCCATGGTGCACTACTGGCATAACAGGCGTCACTCTCTTTGTAGCAGCCAACACATAAAAAGCGCCGCTCTGCCCATTGAGCATAGCCCTTACTTGTCGAAGCCGTCCCCCGTTGCCTTCCGGACGGCAAAAATATCCCTGCCGATGGGTGACCTCAAAACCGAGCAACGTTAGCCAATCAACGATTCGAGATATCCGCAAGCTATGGTGCCGCCAGGCCGGGTTTGAACCCAATAACACACCGGGCCATTTTGCGAGGCCAAAACTACTAAACGGATTAAAACCTATAATCACCAAATGCCCACCTGCGGTAACAACACGCGCCGCTTCGTTGAGTACTTCGTGAGGACTGGGAGAAAAGTCTAAGGCATGGTGCAAGATTATGGCATCGATGGTTTCCGTAGGCAGGGGCAAAGCATCAAAGCGAGCAAAACCCGCTGGCGCAACATTCCCCTTGTTAGAAGGCAGCACTTTATCTACAGACTCCGAGCCATCACCAGGGACGCCAGCGACAAGCTTAAAACGATGACGCATCGCAAAACAACTTATCAAATCATGGCCAGGTGAGGCACCTAAATGCCCCAGGCGATAACCTGAAAGTCCGGACAAAGTCTGCTCACAACAGCGCCGCTCTGCAGCCAATATACGCTCTCCTAAGGGGGTATCAAACCAGCTCTCCAGCGCTGACTGTGTATCAGCCAATTCAGCTACCTGATACCTTGTCTTAATGTAATCCAGCCACGTCAAGCCATCCACCTCCCCACTAACCAGCCCCTAATATCTCTATCCTCATTACTTTGGCGGCATCACCACCTTTAAGCACCATCCTCGCAAACCTGAGTCAAGATGTCAGCCCACACATTCCTATTTCATTCTTCCAACCACCTGGTATGAAACCAGGGTCAAAATCACGCGAATTCAAAATATTACACCTCAAACCGAGAATTTCTTCATGTTTCTGAACATCACAATTTGAAGCAAGCATCACTGGTCGATTAAACTCCTCTTTCAATATCCAGGCAGCATAAGAGACAAGATGTTTATCCTACAGAAAAATAAATACCTACTTTTACTCATCGCCTTATCCAGCGGTTGCAGTATCTATACTCAAGACCCGGTGCCAGCCCAGGCACCCGCAGCACCTACACCCGCCCCACAGTCGGGGCAGACTTCTTCACAGGACTCCAATCACCAGGTTAATTTCCTCACAAACTCTCCCTCAGCGTCTGCAGAAGAGCCTTCAGCGTCCATAAAAAAACCCTCAATCTCCGTAAAAGAGCCTTCTGCCCCTGCAGAACAGCTATCAACAAACCCATTAACATCTAATCGCCTAAAGGATAATAAGCCTGGCTTGCCAACAAGCACAACAGATTTATGGCGCAAAATAGGCACCGGAGCAAGCTTTTCAACTACGATTGATCACGCACGGGTAGATAAATTTATCACCTGGTATCAGCGTAACCCCAGCTATTTCGAACCTATCTTTAAGCGAGCGCTACTCTACCTGGGTCATGTGACTGCACGACTTGAACACCATCGAATGCCGATGGAGCTCGCCTTATTACCTTTTGTAGAAAGTGCATACAACCCCTTTGCCCACTCGCGCAGCGGTGCTGCTGGACTTTGGCAGTTTATCCCCAGTACTGGCGACCATATGGGGCTAGCTCGCAACTGGTGGTACGACGAACGCAGAGATGTAGAGCTCTCTACCGAAGCCGCAATCAAGTATCTGAGTTATCTTAACCGACGCTTTCAGGGTGACTGGTTATTGACTCTCGCCGCCTATAATGGAGGCGAGGGAACTATTAGCAGAGCCATGCGGCGCAATATTCGAGAAGGCAAACCCACAGACTTCTGGAACCTTGACCTGTCGCGAGAAACTGAATCATACGTCCCTCAACTTATCGCCCTTGCGCAAATCTGCGCAAACCCGCAACGCTATGGGCTGCACTTTCCTCCTATCCCTGACACTCCAGTATTTACGTCGGTAGAACTACCAGGACCTATTGTGCTCAAAAAGGCGGCAGAGATGGCAGGCATTGATTATGCGCTCGCAAGCAAACTCAACCCAGCTCTGCGCAGAGGCATAACCCCTCGCGAAGGCCCGCATCGCATTATGTTACCGGTGGATGCTACAGATAGTTTTAAGCAAGGCCTCGCCAGCACACCAAAGCACCTATGGCAACCGGCCCAACAATACACTGTAAGAGCGGGTGATACGCTAGGGGAAATAGCTTTAAAAAACCACGTGCCATTGGCAGCGCTAAAACAGGAAAACAGGCTGCTTTCAAATAATATCCGGGTAGGCAGGGTGCTAAAAATACCTGGGACAGGCATCTCTGATATTGCACCGCTCTATGGAGAGATTAAACAGCTTGTTTATTACCGAGTTCGTAAAGGCGACTCCCTGTCGACAATCGCACACAAATTCGAGACAAAAAACCGCTCGCTCATGCAATTAAATAATTTAAACCACCAGAGCATATTGCAACCGGGGCAGCGACTAAAGGTATATCCAGGTATGGCCAGGCAGAAAGCCAACGAAATTCAATACCGTGTCAAACGAGGTGATTCGCTCTATACCATTGCCCATTTACACCGTATAAGCATCGTGGACATCCTGCGCTGGTATAAAATCAAATCTTCCGACCTCTTACAACCGGGACAACTGTTACGCTTACTGATCCGCTCCTAGGAATGGAACGATGTCAATATCGGCACTGACAACCAGGCTCTGCTGATACATATTAAGCTCTCGAGCCGCTCTGGTTCGGGCCAACGAGCTCCGCATCGCACTCTGCTGCTCTGGAGGCAGGTCCCCACTCTCGCCGTTTCGAATGGCATTAAGGGAATAGACAACGACGTCCCCAGCCCCAGCAACAAATGAACCTGTTACCGGCAGTATTGACGATGCTGGAACATCAAATATACGCTCTGCGACTTCACGATTAACACCCTGAGCATAGCGTTTAGTGTCGAGACTAACCTGCCACTGCAATCCATATTCGCTTGCCACCTGTTCCACAGTCTGTCCGGCTGAGATTGCCTCGATATAGGTTTTTGCGTTCTCCTGTAATTCTTGCTCAGCCTTATTAGTCTTAACCAGGCCCTCAAGCTGGACGCGTACTTCCTCTAAGGTTTGAGCCCGCTCGGGCTGATGCTCCTTTAATTTCACCACGATAACATGGCCCTCACCTAACTCCAGCACTTCGCTAGCATAGCCATTTTCGAGAACATCCTCGCCGAAAATCGCACCTAAAACCACTGGATAGCCGCCGATACCCTCCCCCACACTCCGCGTTAGCGGCATTGATGTTTGTAAGTTTAGCCCCATTGCTTCAGCTACCTCTGCCAAACTTGCGCTGTCATAAGCCAGGTCACCAAGCCGCTCACTTTGTTCAAGCATTAAATCCAGTGCCAGCTCCCCCCGCAATTCGGCCTCTATGCGCACTCGTTCTTCTTCAAGGGAACCGACAAGAGTCTTCTCCTCCCGTAACACCTTTATGATATGCCAACCCATATCGGTCTCGATTGGCGACGATATCTCGCCCACCTCAAGTGCCGCGACCACCGAACGGAATGCGTCAGGAAACTCCTCAGGCAAATACTGCCCCATATCACCACCCTGCTCGACGGTTAAATAATCCTCGCTGTATTGCCGTGCGACAACGGCAAACTCTTCTCCCCCTTTTAACTCAGCTTCTGCGTTCGCCAGTTTTTCTTGATGAGACCCATTCTCGCGGGTTTCCACTAAAACGTGCCCCAGAAATAATTTACGTGATGCTTCCGCCTCCCTCAGCTGTTCGTCATAATATTTTTGTAAGGTGCTTTCATCCAGATCAAGGGTCTTTTCGAGCTCACTTACTTTCAACTCCAGGTAATCAACCGTTGCCGTTTCCGGTGCAATAAATTCGTTCGTATGGGCTTTGTAATATTCTTCTATTTCTATTTCTCCAATCTCCACCGCCTCTATAATTGGAGCTATCGACAGAGTTAAATAGTGAAAATCCCTGGCCTGTTCGCTTAACACCATGATCTGACCCAGCTCAACATCAGTAACAAAACTTGTATTGACAATACCCTGGGCTAATTGATTTACCAGAAATTCATTTTCCAGGAAACGACGATGGGTTTTCGGCGTGTATTGATTTTGAGCCAGATAAGCGAGGTAATTTTCTTTCGAAAATTGGCCGTCTAACTGGAAAATCTCAACACTCTTCAAAAGATCCGTAATCGTTTCAGAGGCAACCCCCATGTTCCTGGCACGTGCCTGGTTCTCGAGCACCTTGGCATTGACCATGTTTTGCAGTACCGGAGAGTAAAGTAAGTCATCCGATAAAACAGCGGGATCTAGCTCTCCATATTGCCGCCTAAGCTGAGATCGCCGTTGCAGGACAGCTCTCTGAACTTCAAGACGCATAATCTGTTCACCATCAACACTGGCCGCCTCTTCCACAGAGGCACCACTCAAGAAAATGGATTCAACACCGAAAAACACGAAAGGTATGGCTATCAATATAACTATGAATTTTGCCGCACCACTAATACTTTCCCGAAAATCCTGTAACATCGCTCTCAGCTACCGCCGCTTATCAATAAAAAAAGGCGCATAAAATATGCGCCTTACCTTCAGAACAAAACTCCCTAAAACGTCAATTAACCGCTTCTTTAAGTGCTTTGCCTGCCTTGAACCCAGGAACATTCGCTGCGCGAATGGTCAGCGGCTCATTAGTACGAGGGTTTCGACCCATTCGCTCCGGACGGTGCTTTACCGTAAAGGTCCCAAACCCCACTAATGAAACTGGGTCACCTTTATTTAACGATCCAGTAATAGCTTCAATAGCTGATTCGAGCGCCTTGCCTGCAGCAGCCTTGGATATATCTGCGCCTTCGGCGATAGCATCGATAAGTTCTGATTTATTCACTAGTAACCCTCTATTATTCAGTTTTTAGTTTTTAGTTCTTACACTTGGTACTAACACTTCTACTAACCCTTACTACTAATGTTGATCCCGCTACTGCAACCAATCGGATAAAATTCTAGATAAGCCAATGGTCGTACCGCACTGTTACCGCGAATCAGAACCCTTTATACCAACAGGATTTTGAACGGTCAAGAACATTGCAAGTTCTTCCGGGGCCCAGGCGTTAATGAGTACTAACACGCGAACCATCGCGAGCTTCATCACTGTCTTCTGACCGGGCGCTTTCTGGTGCCGAACCACCCCCATGTTCCGCCGCGAACTCATCATCAGATAAGGGTTCCGGCATGCTCTCTAAAGCAATCTCCAGCACCTCATCCACCCACTTAACCGGACGAATCTCTAAATCAGCCTTGATGTTATCGGGAACCTCCTTCAAATCTCGCTCGTTCTCCTGGGGAATAATCACAGTGCGAATGCCACCGCGATGAGCTGCCAGTAGCTTCTCTTTAAGACCGCCAATCTTTAATACTTGTCCACGAAGTGTAATCTCTCCTGTCATAGCCACATCAGCGCGTACTGGTATTTGCGTAATAACCGAAACCACCGCCGTACACATACCAATGCCGGCACTCGGGCCATCCTTAGGCGTTGCTCCCTCTGGTACGTGAATGTGCAGGTCGTGATTCTGATAATAATCTCGCTGAATACCAAGTACCTGACTACGGCTACGAACTACCGTAAGCGCAGCCTGAATAGACTCCTGCATAACATCACCCAGGGAGCCTGTTTTTATGATATTCCC
>JAUUYV010000210.1 GCA_030590275.1 Porticoccaceae bacterium | reverse complement strand
TTTGATTAAGCTAAAGGCTCTCGATTAAGCTAGCGGCTTTGATCACAACTTATCCAGGTGCTTTAGCCAACATTTTGAAGACAGTTTTTCTCGCGCTAGCAATGGTTGGGGCGAACACACTGCTGGCAAAATGACTGGACAGATAATGCGCCAGGTTTGGCCAGCGGGCTTCATCGGGATGCTCGTCGCCGAGTGAAGCATTAATAAATTGAGCGACGACGGCGATATCTGCAAGGCTTAATTTTGTCCCAACTAAAAAATCGTTGTCTCCAATCTGCTGGTTTAGGTATTCGTAGAGTGGCGGTGTCTTTTCGGCAATCAAGGTGTCGATTGCAGCCTCGTCAAATGGAGCGCCCACTGAGCGGTAAATAACTCTGTGTCTAAACGCGGTGAATGAAACGGCTGGAGCCAGTTCGTAGTCGGCAAACTTTTCAAGCCATCCGGTTTGTGCCCTGAGAGAAGGGTCGGTAGGTATTAGCCTGACTTCCGGGTGGATGTCATCAAGATAGCGACAAATGACTGCAGAGTCACAGATATTCTGGTCATCGTGTTTGAGCACCGGAATACGTTTGAGAGGGTTAATTTTTTGGTAATCTTGAGGAAGCTCAAAAGGTGAAACGGGATCCATCTCGAATTTAATCCCCTTGAGTTGCATGGTGATATGTACCTTGCGTACGAAAGGTGACAAAGGGGCACCGATGACAATAAAGGACATAGCAGGCTCCTGGTTTGATAGCGCTCAAAGGCAGTGTTTTAAAGGGCAGGCGACTGGGTTTGAGTATAGCGTGTTTGCAGCAAAAAGCCGGGGGTGGCATTTGCCCAGGGTAGGTGGGGGCTGCCCTTAGGTACGGAACGGATTTTTTACTCCGCACCTTTCCTGAGCTATGTGCGAAGACTTTTTAGTCCGTAGTTAGAGCCTCCCGCATGTCCCAGTCCAGCGCTATTGGCGTCGAGCTTATTGTGAGCTTGAGGAATGTTAATTGACACCATAAGGCAGTTAATAGACCATGCCGGGCTGCCATCGGGTAAGCACTTTGTCATGTAGCGACGCTGGGCTTCTGCTTATTGTTATTTTACGTGATATTGCTCAAGTAAGACTAAGATCAGGTGCGTGTAAGGTACCGTTTTATAAACCCTGTCCGATGGAGCTAGCGTGGTACTAAAGGCCCCAGGTGGGCAGTCCCGATTGGTGGGACGTATCCTCAATTGAAACAATCTATATAGTTAATGGGAGTAAGCCATGGGCGTTACTGAAAATGCGAATATTAACGCGGCGGCCAAAGGGGCCAAAAGAAACCCACGAGTTATCGTGGTGGGAACCGGTTTGTCCGGGGTTTGTATGGGCATGCGACTGATGGAGGCTGGCTATACCGATTTAACCCTGTATGAAAAGGCTGAAGCCCTGGGCGGTACCTGGCACTATAATTTTTATCCGGGTCTGCGTTGCGACGTACCTTCCTATTATTATCAGTATAGTTTTGCTCCTAGCGCTACCTGGAGCCACCGTTTTTGTGGTGGGCCGGAGATTCAAAAGTACTATGAAGATACCGCCAAGAATTACAACGTCTTTGAACGCATCAAGTTTAACAGCGATGTGGTGCATTCCGAGTACCGGGATGGTAAGTGGCATGTGAAGTTGGCTAACGGCGATACGGACGAAGCGGATATCCTGATTGCGGCCTGCGGTATTCTGGTTCGACCCAAGTACCCGGAAATAGAGGGTATGGATTCTTTTGAAGGACGGATTTTACACACCGCGCGCTGGGATAAAGATGTTGATTTAACTGGCAAAAAAGTGGCGGTGATCGGTAGCGGTTCAACTGGGATCCAGATGATTAAACCGCTGACGGAGATTTGCGCCAAGGTGACCTCCTTTCAGCGTACCCCGCAGTGGATTGTTCCTGTTCCCAATCGGAAATACTCAGCACTGAATCGTAAAGTTCTAGGAAGGTTCCCCATTATTTCCAAATGGTTCAATCGGTCTATTGGCTACTTCATGGAGACCATTATGGGTACCGGGGTGATCAAGGACGGTTGGGCAAGAAAGTTAATAGGTAAAGCCTGCCAATGGAATCTGAATTCGGTAAAAGATCCAGATTTGCGTAAACGTCTGACCCCGAATTACGTGGCGATGTGTAAGCGTCTTGTTATGTCGTCCGATTTTTATCCCGCGATACAAAAGCCTAATGCAGAGCTGGTCACTGAGCACATCGATCATTTCGAGGCCAAAGGTATTGTCACTAAAGATGGAAGGCTCCATGAGCTTGATGTCGTCGCTCTGGCAACCGGTTATTACGCCGGTGAGCATATGATGCCAATGACTATGAGTGTAGAAAATGGCCCTACTCTGGAGGAAGCCTGGAAAGACGGTATCCACGGTTATCGCACGGTGGCGATGCCTGATTTCCCTAACTTTTTTATGGTGATGGGCCCGAATAGCCCGGTGGGAAATTTCTCACTCGCGGCAATTGCCGAGGTGCAGTCGGCCTATATTATGCAATTTGTGGAAAAATGGGCTAATGGTGAATTTGAACAGGTTAGCCCTAAGCGCGAAGCGACCGACCGTTTCATCAAGGATATGAAAGACAACATGAAAGATACTGTGTGGGTCACGGGTTGTGATAGCTGGTATCTCGATGACAACGGCGTGCCGGTTTCCTGGCCCTGGACAGCAGGTAAATTTCGTAAGGATCTGAAGACGCCGGACTACGGTGAGTATGAAATTGTGCGCTAGATAAGCTTAGTCTAGATAACTCTAGATCTGGTTTTTCACTTAAAGCCCCTGATTTGTTGGTGTTACCAACAAATCAGGGGCTTTTTGCTGCCTGGCATTTATTCTTTTTGCCAGTATTAAATAGTTTAGGGTAAAGTGTGGCCCGAACCGGGGTGTACACTACCCCAAATACAATAATAGATTGATAGGCCGAATTAGCAAGGAGGTATTGTGTCAGGAATTCTTCGTTACGGTGCTTATGTACCCTATAACCGCTTAACACGCCAGGCGATTGGCGGTGGCAAGGGCGAGCGGGCGGTAGCTAGTTATGATGAAGACTCTGTGTCCATGACGGTGGAGGCAGGGCGCGAAGCAACCGCTGGCTATACTGGCGCGCTGGACACGCTGATTTTTGCTACAACAAGTCCGCCTTATGCGGAAAAGCTTAATGCTGCGGCGATTAAGGCTGCTCTCGATTTGCCGTCTTCAATCCGATCAATGGAGCTGGGTGGTAACAGCCGTATGGGCCTGGCGAGCCTGTTGCTTGGGGCAGACCTGGGCGATGCAGGTAAAACTTCGCTGATATGTGCGGGTGATGTGGTTGTTGGTGGCCCGGGTGGAGCGCGCGAACGGGATAGTGGTGATGGCGCTGTGGTTTTTGTCACGGGTCCTGATGATCAGGCTATTGCCCGAGTTATCGGTCAAGCATCCACGACCACTGAGGTGCTTGATGTCTGGCGTCTACCCGGTGATCAGTTTGCACGGCAGTGGGAAGAACGCTTCGGTATCGAAGTTCTGGGTCCAGTGAGCATCGATACAGCGCAACGAGCGTTAGCTGCGGCAAATGTTGCTCCAGAAACTCTGACGACAGTGATTCTCGATGCTACCAATAAACGTGATGTGGCGGGTATTCCCCGGGCGCTAGAGCTTAAGCCCGAGCAAGTTGCTGATATGTTAGCTAATAATCTTGGCCGATGCGGGGTTGCCCATGCCGGACTAGTATTGGCTAATACCCTGGATACGGCTCAGGCTGGGGACAAAATCCTGGTGCTTTCCACCGCTGATGGTTGTGACGCGGTAGTGCTGGAGGTTACTGAAAATATTAGCAAGGGTCGGCCGAAGCGAACAGTTCAACACTGGTTGGCATCTAGCAGTAATGAGTTGGCCTACAATGCTTACCTAAAATGGCGCGGGGTCTTGCCTTTTGAACCGCCCCGTCGGCCTGATCCGGATCGTCCTGCGGCACCGATTATGAAACGCCATGAGCGTTGGAAGTACGGATTCTATGGCAGTCGCTGCGAGGGTTGTGGCCAGGGTCACTTGCCACCACAGCGGGTTTGTCTGAAATGTCGCTCGATCGACAAAATGAAGGATGAGCGCTACGCTGATGCAACTTGTAGCATTACTACTTTCACCCTGGATCACCTGGCATACAGCCTACAGCCACCAGTGGTTTCTACGGTGGTCGACTTTGACTGCGGTGGCCGCCTCGCTTGTGAGTTAACCGATGTCGATCCGCAGAAAGTAAAAATTGGTGATCAGTTGGAAATGACATTCCGTCGCTTCTATACGGGGCAGGGTGTACATAACTATTTCTGGAAAGCGCGACCACAGCGCTAACGAGGTGTAAAAAATGGCTAGTAACGGGATTAAAGATCAGGTGGCAATCGTCGGCATGGGTTGTACGCCTTTCGGTGAACACTGGGATAAAGATGCATCCGATATGTTGATCGATGCGGCAACAGATGCCTATCAAGGGGCTGGTGTCGATCCGGAAGACGTAGATGCCTA
>JAUUYV010000181.1 GCA_030590275.1 Porticoccaceae bacterium | reverse complement strand
CAGCACTGGACGCGAGTATTCCTCTCAGGCGATCCAATGAGCCAGAAGACATCGCCGACCTTGCGGTATTCCTGGCGTCCGACGAAGCAAGAAATGTCACTGGCCAATCATGGAACGTCGACGGTGGCTTGATGTGGGATTAGTGAATCCAGGCCTGGTGGCTCAGTTGCTTACGACAAGATTGCAGGCGCTCATGGCAATCAACAAGTGGTCTTGCGGCAAGCCCTGCTCTCGCTTATGTTGTGTTTATGGATAATCAAATCTATACGCTGGCCGTCGAGCTAGGCGCTCAACTGAAATCCGGGAGTTTAGTCGCAACCTGCGCAGAATCCTGTACGGGTGGGGGTATTGCCCACGCCATTACCTCGGTTCCTGGAAGCTCCGGCTGGTTTGAAATGGGTTTTGTAAGCTACAGCAATGAAGCCAAGGTTGATTTGTTGAATGTGGATTCCAAAGTGCTGGAGCAGCAGGGTGCGGTCAGTGAAGCGGTGGTGTTAGCGATGGCCGAAGGTGCTCGTGAGCGGGCTGGCGCAGACCTCTCGGTGGCGGTGAGCGGTATTGCTGGGCCAGATGGGGGATCCCCCGAAAAGCCGGTAGGTACTGTTTGGTTTGCCTGGGCCAGTCAAGGGGAAACAATAGCCCGTTGCCTACAGTTTGAGGGTGGTCGTGAAGAGGTAAGAGAGCAAGCCATTGAAGCTGGCCTCAAAGGCTTGCTGGACTATGGGATGAGATCCGGTACTGTATGATTGTACAGTACCGGGTTTTCAGTAAAGCTGGGCCAAGTATACTAAGTTAATAACGACTAATTAAACGGCAGGCCTGGCCTGTAAGTAAGCAAGCAACAAGCACTTAACAAGTAAAGAGGTAATGCGCATGGATACCAATAAGGAGAAAGCCTTAGAAGCGGCTCTCAGCCAAATTGAACGGCAGTTTGGTAAAGGGACGGTTATGCGCATGGGTGACAGGGAAAGGGTTGCTATGCCCTGTATTTCTACTGGTTCTCTGGGCCTGGATATAGCGCTCGGCATTGGCGGTTTGCCCAAGGGTCGTGTGGTTGAGATTTATGGGCCGGAATCCTCGGGTAAGACTACGCTGACCTTGTCGGTGATTGCTGAAGCTCAAAAGATGGGTGGTACCTGTGCTTTTATTGATGCCGAGCACGCGCTGGACCCAGCTTACGCCGAAAAACTCGGTGTCAACGTGGATGATTTGATGTTGTCTCAACCCGATACTGGTGAGCAAGCTCTCGAAGTGACCGATATGCTGGTGCGTTCTGGAGCGATCGATGTGCTGGTGGTGGATTCAGTGGCAGCGCTGACACCTCGTGCAGAAATCGAAGGGGAAATGGGTGACCATCACGTCGGCTTGCAGGCGCGCTTGATGTCTCAGGCCTTGCGTAAACTGACCGGCAATATCAAAAACTCTAATTGTCTGGTGATTTTTATTAACCAGATTCGTATGAAAATTGGTGTAATGTTTGGTAGCCCAGAAACGACTACCGGTGGTAACGCCCTTAAATTTTATTCTTCGGTTCGGCTGGATATCCGTCGCATTGGTGCCGTTAAAGACGGTGATGAGATTATGGGCAACGAAACCCGGGTTAAAGTAGTCAAAAATAAGGTTGCCCCCCCGTTTAAACAGACGGAATTCCAAATCTTGTATGGCCATGGTATTAATCGGCTTGGCGAGATTGTCGATTTGGGTGTGCAGTGTGGGCTGGTAAATAAAGCGGGTGCCTGGTACTCCTACGAAGGCGATAAAATTGGTCAGGGTAAGAGTAATGCCTGTGAATACCTCCGTGAACATCCCGATATCGCGGCCCTGATAGAAACCAAAATCCGTGAACAATTGCTAGGCTTAGATTCGAATTCAGAGTCAGCGAAGGAGGCCGTATCTTCCGACGATCAGAATGATGTGGGGAGTAAGGTTCGTGGTAAAAAGGTTAGTGGTAATGAAGCGCGTCCGGTTCGGGCTGTTGAATGAAGAAGCACCGACGGTGCCCCGAGCCGTTCTCGACTTTCGACTCCCGGCATAGCGCTGAAAAGATCGTTGTCTGATATAAGGTAAGATCTTTGCAATAGGTCCTTTTACAGTGGGGCTTGTGTCGACCCGGTGAAAATGAGTCAGGAATAAAGCGGATGAATGCTTATCCGGAATTAATATCTACCATCGCGCTGGTGCTGGGCCTGGGTTGGGCCAGTGGTATTAATCTCTATGCTGCCGTGGCTGCATTGGGTATTGCCGGCGCGACCGGCTATGTCGATTTGCCTCCTGAGCTTCAAGCTGTTCAGGATCCTCTGGTTATTGGGGCAGCTGTCCTCATGTACGCAGTGGAGTTTTTGGCCGATAAGACCCCGGGCGTTGATACCGCCTGGGATACTATTCACACCTTTATTCGTATTCCCGCAGGAGCTTTGCTAGCGGCCGGTGCCGTAGGTGATGTCGCTCCAGCCCTGCAGATTAGCGCAGGGCTGGTGGGTGGTGCGATGGCTACTGGCAGTCACTTTACCAAAGCGTCTTCCCGGGTATTGATCAATACCTCCCCGGAGCCATTTTCAAATTGGGGAGCTTCCATCGGCGAAGATGTATTGGTGCTGGGCGGTCTTTGGGTAATGTTGAGTCATCCGTGGCTGTTTGTCGCAGCAATGATTATTTTTGTTGCTCTCGTTATTTGGTTGGCGCCCAAGTTGTGGAGTTTGGTGAAAGCTGTGTTTCAGCGTATTGGGACCTGGTTGGGTGTTTTTAAAGACCCGCGCAAGCGTGGGCGGTCTGATGTTGTTGATGGTGTGACAGACGAAACAATCGAAAAGTCGAGTGCTGACGCAGATTCCACGGCTTAAAAGATGGAGAATCCCTCGCTAACTAAAGAGCAGGCTTCATCGCTACGAGCAAGGGCAATCAGACATTTATCCCGTCGCGAATACAGTCGCTTTGAGCTGGCTAATAAGCTTGATAATGGATGTTCACCCAGTCCTAAGCTTCTTGAAACGGTGCTCGTGGGATTAGAGCGAGAGGGTTTGCAGAGTGACTTACGTTTTGCCGAAATGGTGATTGTATCGAGAAGCTATCGTGGTAAGGGTCTGCTGCGGGTGCAGCAGGAGTTAAAACAAAAAGGCGTGTCAGAAGATATTATTAACGATGCCCTGAGGCAGGCGAGTATCGACTGGTTTGGGCTAGCCCGTAGCGTGGCGCTAAAGAAGTTTGGTCAGGGATTGCCAGCCGATTGGACAGAAAGGGCCAGGCGATCCAGGTTTTTACAGTACAGAGGCTTTAGCAGCGATGAAATTAGCTACGCGCTTGGCTGACTGGCGTCGTTAAATATGTCTAGCATCCGGTCTTCTACCCAGTTATTGGTATCAAGCTTTTCCATAAATCCGCAATGTCCTCCGCGCCTGGGTGTTTCGATGGACAGAGTGCTCCGCTCCCTAAGGTCTAAAACATCTGAGACTGGGACGATAGGATCATCCTGGCTGGCGATAATCCATGTGGGTACCTTCAAGTTTTTCAAACGATCATTATCAATTGTGTAGGCAGAAGAGTATTCGTCTGTTTCATGGTAAGGCGTGAAGTTAGGAATAATTAGCTTGTTCATATCCCTGATGTTCTTGCATTTTTTCAATGCGTCGTTATAACCGAGGTCAGGAAAATACTGTAGCTTGGTGGTTAATGATTGTTTCCACCTTGAGTAATAATGCTTTTGATAAGGAGATAGTCGCCGCTCAATTATCTTCATAGTGGTGGCTGGGTTGACGGGTGGGCAAATAGCTAGTGTGCCGCTAAGCCTTAGTTTTTCACCCACGTCAGCGGAGATTCGCAGGGCAAAATTACCGCCAAGAGAGAAGCCTGCCAGGAAACAATATTTGCGAGGAAACATGACTCTGATTTTAAGGATAGCTCGAGCGACTTCCGGGCTCAGGGTTGAATTAAACAGGCCTCGGTTTAGGTGAAGCGAGGGGCCATGATCTCGAAGGTTAAGACGAAATACATCGTATCCTGCTTTTAAGAGCTTTTCTGTCGCGGAGATAATGTAGTTTGAAGTGTAGCTTCCCTCCCAGCCGTGTAGCAGGATGACTTGTTTTTGGGGTTTGCTACTAGACAGCTTTTCGGGAAGAATCCAGTGACGATTGAATGCGCCGATCAGACGGACATCTTTTCCACAATCGATTAAGTGGTGGGACTCCTGTGCCTGAATCTGTTGTAATTTGGCATTGAGCTTGCGGCTTTTTGAGCCGAGACTGTTGAGTACAGTTTGTACGGGATTGTTGCGAAGATGCGGATTGGGTTCAAAGCCTTGTAACATCATTATGATTCCCAGGTTGGTGCGTTTACAGTGACAGTTAAATCTATGGAAGATTATTCCATCTTGAGATCACAGATGGCGATCCCCGTTAATGAAAATCAAATGTAGGTCACAAATGAATCGTTGCACCGCTCTCGAAAAAACAAGGCAATTTGAGTCTGGGTCCTCGCCGAACAGGGGTTTGTCTGAAATGGGCTTGCGAAAAATGGTGTCTATGGTTTGCCTGTTATTGGCTGGATCCTTGTTTTGGGGCTTTACCAGTAATGTTCTTGGGCTCGAATTGCAGGGTAGTTGGCAACAGGGCGGAATGTTGGTGGGGAAGGTTGCCCCGGGGGCCCAGGTGAAGTTTGAGGGGCGTACTTTGCCAATCACTAAGGATGGACATTTTGTACTCGGCCTGGGAAGAAACGCGCCAGAGACAGCGACCCTTTTTGTTAACGATGGCGGGGGTTTCGAGGAGCATCAGTTCAGCGTCCGGCAGCGGACATACGACGTTCAACGTGTGGAGGGAGTACCTCAGCGTACGGTCACACCGCCAGACAGTGTGTTGGAACGTATTCGCGTAGAGGGCGCGGCGGTGAAGCGAGCGCGTCGGGATAATACCTCGCGGATTGATTTTTTGGGTGGATTTAGTCGTCCACTGGAAGGAATAATCACGGGTGTCTATGGTAGTCAGCGTGTTTACAATGGTGTACCTAAAAACCCCCATTACGGACTGGATATT
>JAUUYV010000179.1 GCA_030590275.1 Porticoccaceae bacterium | reverse complement strand
TTTGTCAGTTACGCTCGATGGCAGTGCCTCGACCGATCCGGACGGCAGCATCGCGTCTTATCTCTGGGGACAGACTGCGGGCACATCCGTCTCTATCTTTGATCCCGCCTCTGAGCTTACCGAGTTTGATGCGCCGGTGGTCAGTGCCGATGAAGACCTGACCTTTCGCCTCACCGTGACCGATAATCTGGGCGATACCAATGTTGACTACGTGACGGTACAAATAATTAACAACGGTCCCGAGACCACACCACCGGTCACCACGTTTAGCACAGTGAGGCAAACCACCAAAGGTATTGCCAGCCATATCGTTACCCTGAGCGTAAATGAGCCCGCCACGACCCTGTTCCAGCTGACCGGGCTGGGCGTAGTGACGGCTGGCGGTATAACAACAAGCGATTGGCAAGCCTACACCGGGCCAATTAGCCTAACCCTGGATAAACGCGGCGAGATGACCTTGAACTTCTATTCAGAGGATCCTATGGGCAATGTGGAAGGGCTTAACACGGAGATACTAAAATGATCCGGTTAAATATCACGGCAATGCCAATACTCCATTGGTTGATCGCCTTATTGGCTGTGGCCAGCCTTACGCTTCCCGCGCTGGTCCAAAGTGCTGATCAAGTCACCTATTACCACAACAATGCCCTGGGTTCTCCGGTAGCGGCCACCGATGCCACGGGCGCGGTGTTATGGCGAGAATCCTACCTGCCCTACGGCCAGCGGCAAACTTATGAAAGTCGGGAAACTGATTGTGACGCCCTGGGCTGTTTGCCCGTAGAAACCCAGGCCGATGAAAAGATCTGGTACACAGGCAAATACGAGGAAACCCGGGTCGGTCTGGTGTATCTGGGCGCCCGCTGGTACGACCCGGAGATAGGTCGGTTTTTGAGTGTGGATCCGGTCAGTTATGACGCAGCGAATTATGATAGTTTTAATCGCTATGCCTATGCGAATAATAATCCGTATAAGTACGTGGATCCGGATGGGCGTGTGGCTCACATCGCTATTGGCGCTGGTGTTGGAGCATTGGTACAAGGAGGTATATATGCAGCTACGACAGATAATTTTTCTTGGAGCGGTTTAGCAAGAGAAGCAGCTATTGGTGCGGTTGTGGGTGGTGTAACAGCAGCAGTGCCTGGTAGCGCGGCATTATTAAATGTTGGGAATTCCGCAAAGATTGCAGCAGCTGGTGCAAGCGCAACTACAATAGGGGCGGCTGGCGAAGTGGCTAATCAAGCAATACAGGGGCAAGACATTGATGTTAAGCAGGCTGCTATTGCTGGAATTAGTAATGCAGCAGGCCTGGGTTTCGGTCAAGCTCTTGCAGGGCCGGCAAAAAAATTAACGACAATTACGATGCAAGGAAACCCGGGGTTACCTGTTACGTCGCCTAGTGGCAAGACCTTTATGGTGGGTAAGACTCCAACAAGAAAATTTGCTTCTGAAATGGGGCAACAGACAGTTCAAGACTTTGCTGGCGCAGTAACTTCGGCATTCGTTAAGCAGTCAACAGAGGATAGGGACTAAAATGTTGCTAAACATTGTCACTTTAATCTTATTGATTTTTGGAGCTAAAGCTATCTATATTGCTATAAAAAATGGCCGCATAGAGAGTTATTATGGTGATGATTTTACTCTATCAAAAGAAAAAGAACCGGTGGGCTATTACGTTTATTTGTTATTTTTAATTATTATGTGCATCGCCTTTTTATATTTCTTGGCAAACCGGTTGACTTAATTTAATTAAAGGGGTCGGAATGATTAACTAGTGGAAGCCAAGGCGGATTCAAGTTCAAAGTGCACCATTTCAAGAGGTATATTCAACTATTAAGCGCAACTCGATTTTTGGGTCGGCAAGTTTTTAAATGCCTGATAAAAAACTCCGCTGGCGTTTTAAATCCCAGGCATTTCATCGGTCGTTCATCCCACTGATTGGCGATGTCATCAATCGCCTGCTGGTTAAGTTTATCGATCTCCAGGCTTCTGAGAATCGATGGGGTCAGGCTCGATTGATTTTATTACATACGACAGGCGCAATGGTACAGTCAATAACAACTAGTTTTTATCTTCGAATAGCCTGCTCTGACGTGTGATTTACGCTTCGCCTAAAGCCGTACTCTTGGCGAGTCTGGATATTTTGAATCGCAATACCCAAAGCACTTCGTGGAGCAGGCTCTCTACTTCGTCCAAAATTAATCAGAGATTCCCTAATTCTCAACGCAACATCAGCTCTGATGTTTTCGCGCCCCTGCTTTCGTTGCAGGTGATTTGCGCTACGGGAACGACAATGGTTAAGTTGCTAACGTCCATTCGGTACCGGGGATCAATGAATGCGCAAAATTTTAGTCACTGGAGCACAGGGTCAGATCGGTTCCGAACTGGTCCCGGCATTGCGCGAGCGCTTTGGCGCAGACCAGGTCATCGCGTCGGATATCCGTATGGCACCATCTTCCCGGAACCCGGGGGAGCCATCGACTGACCACGGCTATGAATATCTCGACTGTACGCAGACGCAGCAATTACAGGACATTGTCCGCCGTCATGATGTGGGGACAATCTATCACCTTGCCGGGCTGTTATCTGCGGTTGCCGAGGAAAAGCCGCAAATGGCCTGGAGTCTCAATATGGGAGGCCTTTACAATGTGCTGGAAACCGCGCGACGAGATGATTGTGCCGTATTTTTCCCCAGTTCCATCGGTGCTTTTGGCCCCACCACACCCCACGACCGAACCCCGCAGGTCACTATTCAGCGCCCCACCACAATGTACGGTATCGCCAAGGTTTCAGGCGAACTGATGTGTGATTACTATGCGCTACGTTTCGGCGTCGATAGCCGAGGTCTGCGGCTGCCTGGCCTGATTTCTTATAAAACCCTGCCGGGCGGAGGCACCACGGACTATGCCGTTGATATTTTCTACCAGGCCGTCCGCTATCGACATTACGCCTGCTTTTTACGCCCCGATACTCGCCTCGATATGATGTACATGCCCGATGCAGTCCGCGCCATCATTGAGCTGATGCAGGCTGATCCTTCTGCGCTGCATTATCGCAACGCTTATAATATTGCGGCAATGAGCGTTACACCGGAAGAGCTTGCGGAGCAGATCAAAAAGCATATTCCTGAATTCGTTATTGACTATGAGGTCGATCCGGTTCGCCAGGCCATAGCGGACTCCTGGCCACGCTCAATTGATGATCAGGCAGCTCGGGATGACTGGAACTGGGCCCCCGAATATAATCTTGAAGCCATGACTAAAGATATGGTTGTAAGACTGCGCCAGAAATTGAATAAGGGAAACCCCGATGCCCCATGACCGACTGGAAAGGATACTGGCCGCGTTAACTGACAAAAAACGCGCCAGTGGTTCACTAAAGGGGCAGGAACAGGTAATCAGTGGAGTTCTTCCCCCACAGGGGAGCAAAGGCCCGCGCTTTCTACTGGCGGATCAGGGCGATAAGCCTTTCCTGCCGATGAACTCCAACAGCTATCTCGGCATGTCCTTTGTTGAGGAAGTTATTAGCGCGGAGGAGATAGCCGTACGGGAATTCGGAACCGGCCCTGGGGCTGTTCGTTTCATCAGCGGCACCTGGTCACCACATATCGAGCTTGAAAAACGGCTAGCGGCTTTTCACCGGCGGGAGGCCGCGATGATATTCAGTTCCGCCTATGCAACGATGATGGGTATTCTCCCAGCTTTGATTTCTGACCAGACTGTGGTTATCAGCGATGAGTTAAACCACAGCTGCATTATTAATGCGATGGCACTGGCCCGACCCGCTGAAAAGCGGGTTTACCGCCATCTTGATATGGATGATCTGGAAGCACAGCTAGGTGCCGCCAGTGCAAGCTGCCAACGCGCTATCGTCGTGACCGATGGGATTTTCAGTATGCGCGGAGACCATGCGCCGCTTGATGAAATTAAACGACTGGCGGAAAAATACGATGGCGCTTATGCTGAAAATATTCTGATCGTAGTCGATGATTCCCACGGTGTCGGTGCATTTGGGGCGACAGGCCGAGGCACAGAAGAATACTGTGGTGATGCACGAGCCGACATTCTGGTCGGAACTCTGGGCAAGGCTTTCGGCGTCAACGGTGGCTACCTGGTCGCCAGTGCTCCAATCGTCGAATATTTTCGCGAAAACTCACCCTTTTATATTTATTCCAACCCAATCACGCCCGGTGAAGCAGCGGCAGCGCTCAAAGCCGTAGAAACTCTTGACAGCCCCCGTGGACTGGCGTTACTAGCCCATTTACGGACGATGACAGCGCGCTTTGAAAAAGGACTGCTGGATCTGGGACTGGAAACCATTATTAGCGAGCATCCAGTGGTGCCTTTGATGATCCGCGATACCGAGCGAACATCGGCGCTGGTCGATCATCTGCTTGAATGTGGTGTGCTGGCGACAGGGCTGAATTATCCGGTGGTGCCAAAAGGCGCGGAAGAAATCCGTTTTCAACTGTCTGCCGATCACACCCCGGATGACATTGACGAAGCGCTGGACGCCCTACGCCGGTTCAGCTGACTAATCACGGGGCAGCCTCGATTAATCAATAATACTCATGATATCGTCGCCAAGCGCTGGCATAGCAAACTGGAACCTTAACTATGAGCCAACTTACTGGCGTTATCCTGGATGCTGACTCTCTGCACCCCGCCGACCTGGATCTCGGTCCCATACTGGGTATTACCCCTATTCGCTGGCAGATTTATCCCACGTCGTCTCCCGAACAGATTGCGGATCGTATTGCTCAAGCCGATGTCGTGCTGACCAATAAGGCACCGGTAAGAGCGCGGGAAATCGAAGCAGCGCGAGGTCTAAAATATATTGGCGTATTGGCAACCGGTACCAATGCGGTTGATCTCGATGCCGCACACGCTCGCCATATAACAATCACCAACATAACTGACTACGGCACACCCTCTGTGCTTCAACATACCTTCGCACTTATCCTGGCTTTAACCACACAGCTAAATAATTACGCCGAATCCTCTCTAAACGGCAGGTGGTCTGGAAGTGAGCACTTTTGTTTGCTGGATTTCC
>JAUUYV010000129.1 GCA_030590275.1 Porticoccaceae bacterium | reverse complement strand
GTTCGGTGACGCGACCAAAAAACCCTTCTACGCGCACGAAGTCTCCCGGTTGAAAACTTTTGACGGTGCGCAACATTAAGCCCGCCATAATGTTACTCACGAAGGTAGTTGATGACAGCGTCAGCATGGCAGTTAACACTAGCCCCAACAAGGTGAGCAACTGCCCACGAGTGGCGTTCTCAATAGGAAGCGACAGGATCAGCGCGATGATGGCGCTCAAACTTAGAACCAACAAAATCACCTGCCCCGGCAAACGTGATTCTGTGGTTAATCCAGCACGCTTACTCAGTATTACATGGGCCGCCCAAAGAACACCGATAATCAGGGCTGAGATCGCGAGCAGCGGCAGATAATCTTTAAATAGACTTAATGACATGGAAACCAGTTCTCAAGAGGAAGGGGCAACAAAAAACACACCGAACAACTAATCCGATGTATCCAGAAGACAATATCCTATATGCTGATAAGCTTTAGCGCTACCGTCTCCGGAGGCATGAGCAAACGTAAACTAAGTCTGCAACAGCAGCGTCGCATCAGTGAAAAACGCTTACGCAAAGCCACCAACCCAGATAGTCAAATACTAAGCGATAAAAACCTGGGAGACGAGCGACTTGGAATAGTCTACGCTCGGTACGGCCAACAAGCAGATATTATTGATCCAGAACATCCAGACCTTGCACCAGAGCGTTGTCACTTGCGTGCCAACATTGGTTCTCTTGTGGTTGGGGATCGTGTGATATGGCACCGGGGCGACCCCTCGGACGCCACATCTAGCGTAATAGTTGCACTTGTACCGCGAACCAGCGTGCTGGAGAGGCCCGACCATAACCAACAAGCAAAACCCATAGCCGCAAATATCAATCTGGTTTGTGTGGTGATTGCACCGGAACCCGAACCCCACGGCAAGCTCATAGACCGTTTCCTGGTTGCGGCAGCACTTCACGAGCTCGAGGCCATCATTGTAATCAACAAAGAAGACTTGCTTGCCACTGATTCAGAGGACATCAATAGCCTCACAAAACTTTATCTCAGTCTCAATTAAGAAGTCTTTACCGTTTCTGCACAAACAAGCAAGGGAATAATCGAGTTACGCAATCGACTGAGTGGCAATTATAGTATCCTGGCCGGTCAATCCGGAGTCGGGAAATCATCCCTGATCAACCAGTTATTTGTTGACGTGGAAGCCCGCACCGGTGAACTCTCAGGCAAGCGTCGAAAAGGCAAACATACAACCACTGCCTCGCACCTGTATTTACTACCTACCGGAGGTGGCGTGATCGACTCTCCTGGTATACGGGAGTTTGGCCTCGGACACCTACCATCCAACAATCTCATTGAGGGTTTTGTGGAGTTATGTCCCCTGTTGGGACAATGCCAATTTCGAGATTGCACGCACACTCTCGAGCCGGGCTGCGCTATCATGGCTGCCGCCGAACGAGGCGATATAGATCCACGTCGCCTGGCTAGTTTGAAGCACATGGAACAGGCCCAGAACGCCCAATAAATACACGCCGTATTTACCAATATATTTATTTTACAAATCCTGGGTTCGCTGGCCGGGAGATCAGGAATATCGTAAGCAATGAATAGTAGTTTGGACCACCTGCAAGTCAGTCTCCAATACCTTCTTCCACAACACCTGCTTTCCAGGCTGGCTGGCAAGATCACCGACTCCCGTCGAGTATGGCTCAAAGATTTTTTAATTAAATGGGGTATTAGTTATTTTAAGATTGATTTAAGTGATGCGCTCGAAGCCAACCCCGCCAACTATAATTGCTTTAACGATTTTTTTACTCGCGCCTTACTCCCCCAGGCCCGCCCAATCGACAACGACCCCCATACGGTAAGCTCTCCTGCCGATGGCACACTCAGTCAAGCCGGCCTTATTCTAAACAAGTGCATAATTCAGGCTAAGGGCAGAGACTTCAGGGTGAGCACCTTGCTCGGGATTACTGCCGATACTAATGATACGGATATCAGGGTAGATAGCCCCCACCAGCATAATCTATTTGAGAACGGCTTCTTTAGTACAATTTATTTATCACCAAAAGACTATCATCGGGTACACATGCCACTGACAGGGGTCTTGCGAGAAACACACTATATCCCAGGCAAATTATTCTCCGTTAATCATCGGACTACCCGGCATATACAAGATCTGTATGCAAAGAACGAGCGGCTGGTATGCTGGTTTGATACCGAATTTGGAACCATGGCGGTGATATTGGTCGGAGCTATGTTAGTGGCTGGCATTGAAACAGTCTGGCACGGTCAATACTCACCGAGAACAGACACGTCAACATTATTTGGTACTGACGGACCACAGCTAGCCAAGGGACAAGAGTTAGGACGATTTAAATTTGGATCGACGATAATCGTATTATTGCCGAAAGAAGCGAAGCTGGAAAAATCTTGCCATGCTGGCGATTTTATAAAGATGGGTTCACCCCTGGCCAAACTAGATGAGTGTTAGGTAAGTGCCAGGTAAACGATAAAAAGTAAGCAATAAAGAGTAAGGGGGGAAGGTAAGGGGAAACCTTAATTCTAAAAAAGTAGGGACAACCAGCTCTATTTAATCAACAAGTGATTAAACCATTGATCAAAAGCCAATCAATGTCGAAAACGATCACGTAGGCTCGACAACAATCCTGTACTTTTTTCTTCTACTTCTACATTCATAAAAACAGTAGAGATAGTATCCATATCAATTTCATAGCCCGAAGGCTCCAGGTCTCTGGCGATTGATATACGATCTACAACCTCAACATCTTTGCGGCCTTGTTCTAACATAGCCTTACGTGTTTCTTCCTGATCTTTCAGATCAATCAGGAAGAAATTTTTGTTAAGATCGCCACCCAGACGATCCAATACTGCTACTTGCGGCGTCAAGCGCGAATTCGAATGTTGCTCAACAACCACTCCAATATCGCCCGAGGTAAGTTCCACCAAAGTACCGGTAGGATATAGCCCGATAGACTGGATAAACTGAACCACCAGATCTTCCTGAAATTCTATACCGCGTAAATTATAGAGTGAGCTAACTGCCTTCGATGGAGATATTGGCTCTTCGCTCTCGACAGGGTTACTCACAGCATCAAATACCGTAGCTATTCCCGCCATACGAGCCAGTAATGGGATTTTATTTCCTGACAAACGTTCAGGAAAACCCGTGCCGTTAAGACGTTCACAGTGATATCGCACGACCGAGATCACTCGAGGCTCTACCGCCCGAGAATTACGCAACATCTCCACCCCGTAATCAACGAAACGTTGATATTCGAGCTGCTCCTCCTCACTACGATCCAGCTTACGTAACAAAGCATTTGGTATTTTTATCTTTCCTACGTCCTTCAACATGGTACCCATACAAAGAACTGAGATCTCCTGCTTTTCCATGCCGATAAAGCGAGCAAATTGAACAGCCCACAGTGCAGATCGCAAACTGTGGTCATGGGTATGTGAATCTTTGGCACGAAGACGAACCAACCAGGTAAACGCATCGGGGCAGCGCAATACACTACTCACCATCTCATCCACGCTGTGACGAAGCTTGTCGTAATCGACGAGCTTGCCTTTAGCAATCTGCTTACTGACCACGGTCAAATGCCCTTTCAGGTGCTTGACCACAGTTTCAGCGCGCGCCATCTCCTGACTTAAAGCCACCGTCGCTGCATAGACACCTTTACGAACCACCAGAGGGCTAGTGGAGAAACCACTATCCCGGTCGCCTCTCCGCCTACCAACAGCTCCACGACGACGAATATCACCCTTAGGTGCGGAAACATTACCAGTAGCATCTACAGGAGTACGACCTTTCTCCGTATCGACATAGACATAATCGCAGTACGCCCGGAGTGTGATGATGTCTTCCTTCGAACGGACATGGAAACCCTGCAAGGGAAATGGGGTTTGCGACCACGGCCGATCCAGTCGGGAAACATACATCCCTACGGTCAGATTATCGACTTCTACTTGTACCTGTTTAATTGCCATGATGCTTAAACTCTGATCCTAACCCGGAGGCTATGCCGTGTAACCGCTGAAATTATAGTTCGCGCCTTTCTCGTTGCCTAGCGCTCAACTTTAAACTTGTCTAGCGCTTCAAACTTATTCTACCGCGTCGTTTATATTTTCACTAAAAAGCTTATATTTTCACTAAAAAGCTTATATTTTCACTAAAAACGCGCTGAATACAGCCTAACAACAAAGCGTCATTAATTGTCTTCCTGTCGCACTATTTGTCTATATACAACATAGTTTGTCTGTGTGCAGCATAGAGCAGCAGTATCGGGATGCAACTGCAAAAGCATGACTGGTAGTTTTTTACGACAAACGTACCGTTTTAGTTGCTCGTTTGGTGATATTTCACAGAAATTTCGTGAACACTATCAATCAAAAATGCGACTTTGTCAGGATCAATATCTGGTGTAATACCGTGCCCCAGGTTAAAAACATGGCCACTACCGGCTCCAAAGCGACTCAACAGATAGTCTACCTCAGCCTCTACAGTAGCAACTGGCGCCCTAAGTACAGCCGGATCCATATTACCCTGCAAGGCCACAGAACCACCCACTCGGTCGCGCGCAACACCAATATCAGTAGACCAGTCCAGACCAATACAATGGCAGCCGCTGGCCGCTATTTTCTCCAACCATTGGCCTCCTCCCTTGGTAAACACGATCAGGGGAACTGGCCGACCTTCTGCCTCTAAATTCAACTTACCTATTATTTTTGTCATGTAGGCAAGAGAGAACTCATTGTAGGCCGGCTCACTTAAAACACCACCCCAGGTATCAAATAATTGAACTACCTGGGCACCTGCCATTATCTGGGCATTCAGATAGTTAGCGACAGAATCAGAGAGCTTGTCCAATAATAGATGCAGAACCTCCGGCTCCCGATAGAGCATCCGTTTGGTGGCCACAAAGTCGCGGCTACTTCGACCTTCGATCATATAGGTTGCGAGAGTCCAGGGACTCCCTGAAAATCCAATCAGAGGCACCCGCCCATTGAGTTCTCTGCGAATTAACTTGATCGCCTCCAGTACATAGGGCAAGTCTTTAACAGTATCAATGACCGACAATCGTTCAATATCCCGCGCCTCTACAAGCGGCTTTCTAAAGCGCGGCCCTTCGCCTTCCTCGAAGTACAACCCAAGCCCCATGGCATCTGGAATGGTGAGAATATCGGAAAACAGTATGGCAGCATCGAGATCGAATCGTTCCAGGGGTTGCAGAGTAACCTCACAAGCCAACTGAGGATTCTGGCACAGAGACATAAAGTCACCGGCCTGCTCTCGTATCGCCCTATATTCGGGTAGATAACGACCAGCCTGGCGCATCACCCACACTGGCGTAGCATCTACTGGTTGGCGCAACAGGGCGCGCAAGAGGCGGTCGTTTTTTAAGGGGGACATTAGTAATATGGTCCTTTTCCATGCAAATCAAGGTATGTGCCAAATCAGAATTATAAGCCAATAGCGCACGAAAATACGTGCAGCAAGAGCTACTTGACGAGGGCTACTGATGCCGTAAATATGAAGAACATTAGAGATGCCTTAGACATCCAGATAATCCAGGATCCCCTCAGCAGCCTGTCGACCTTCCCAGATTGCCGTCACCACCAAATCCGAACCCCGCACCATGTCACCACCTGCAAAGATTCTAGGATTGTTAGTCTGAAAAGGATAGGCCTGTACCTCTGGAGCCACCACTCCACCCCACTCGTTGGTATTGACGTCAAAGTTGGCAAACCAGTCTGCAGGGCTGGGCTGAAACCCAAAGGCTACCAGTACTATATCGGTGTCTACGGTGTGCTCCGTACCCGGAATCTCCTCCGGTCGCCGTCGGCCATTTTCGTCGGCTTCACCCAGACGTGTCTCAACCGTGCGAACACCCACTACCTGGCCATTTTC
>JAUUYV010000292.1 GCA_030590275.1 Porticoccaceae bacterium | reverse complement strand
TCTCGTATAACTTTTCGGAGCGTCTTTTCCAGCTCTTTGTCGTGTGCCTGTATATGGTTCTTTAACGCGTCATTGATCAGCGTTTGATAATTTCCGCCCCCTTCTTGATGCACGACCCCCTTGAAATGCTCGATGATATTCGCACCTTGGCAGGATCGGATTTTACGAGCGGGCCTCGTTTAGCTTTACTGAAATCTTCACTCATGACTTAAATCCTGAAATAATATTTGGTTTCTTTCTTATCAGCTTTTCGAGCGGAAATAATCCTGATTCTTGTCTTAGTCCGCTCGCAGTGAACGACATATAAAATATTGATAGAAGAACCGATTCCCAAGGTTTTAAAACGCTGCTCGTCATGATCAGTATCTATGATTGTGAGCGCGTTTACATCCTCCAGGGCAACTACTGCGTCAGCGAGATCCACACCATGTTTCCGCTGATTCTCTCTCGCCTTCTTAGCCTCTCACTCAAGCTCCATTGTTTGAGCGTATGTACATTATGCGCACAATACAAAGGGCTTATTTCATGATCTTCTTCAGAGGTATTTCAACCGAAATATCATGGGGAAGCCAGCTTGAGGCATGAACTTACTTGGTATCGAAATTATAATTATTCATACTAAATAATCTGCTAGTTAACCAGTGGACAAAACCCAGGGTAGGTCGAATAGTGTGGCTGTCGCCGTGGCGATCAAAGTAATAGCTATTCGATTTGGAGCAATCACCGTGTTTGAAGATAGTCAGGTGGGTACGGCTCTGAACTTTTTCGAAGTCTTTGTCATTGGCGGATTTTTAAATTTCTATATAGTTGGCATCGCGTTTCTTAGCGGCTTTTAAGCAGGGAACTAAATGCTTGGATTGGGTGTCGATCATGCCAAACCATGATGCGGTGCAAACGCTGTAGGGGCCAAACATCATAAAGAAGCTGGGAAATCCAGGGACGGTGGAACCCTGGTAAGCCTGGTAACGGTTCTCTTCCCAAAAATCGCTGAGGTAGACATTGCCTTTGCCGACCACATCGAAGGTGGGCACGCTGCCTTTCTGGAAGACTTCAAAACCGGTTGCACAGATTAAGGTGTCGATTTCGCGCACGGTGCCGTCTTTGGTGACGATGGCGTTTTCGGTGATGTGGTCGAAGGGGTCGGTGACCAGGCTGGTATCGTCGCGGTTAAACACGGGGTAGAACTTGCTTGTGAAGCTAGGGCGTTTACAGCCGAAATGGTATTTTGGAATCAATGCGTCCTGCGTAGCAGGGTCATCGACCTGAGCGCGAATATGCTTGACCCAGGTCTTCATCAGAAAATCGCCTGCAAAGGAAAAATATTTATTAAACACCAGTAGGTTAATCATCAAAATGTCGGTAAAAAAGATGGTGGTCAAGCGCGCCAGTCTCTGTGCGCCAGGGATTTTGGCAAAAATTTTTTGGAGACGGGGGCTGAAGGGCATATCTTTTTTAGGCAGCAACCAGATTGCGGTGCGCTGATAGACATCAAGGCTTTTGGCTTTCTCAACCAGCTCGGGTACCGCCTGAATGCCGGTGGCTCCGGTGCCGATAAAGCCGATGCGTTTGTCTGTCATGTCGTAATCATGATCCCAGCGACCGGTATGCATGACTTTGCCTTTAAACTCATCGATGCCATCAATAATGGGCAGTTTGGGTTGGGTTAAAAAGCCGGTGGCGCAAACCAGGTAGCGGGAGGTGTAAACATCGCCAGATTTAGTGGTGGTCCAGATATTGTTTTGCTCGTCGTAGCTTGAACCCGCTACTTCGGCGTTATAGCGCATATGTGGCCGAATGCCGTATTTCTGCGCGCAATGGTCTACATAGGCTTTCATCTCTGCGCCGGGGGCGTAAAGGCTCGACCAATTGGGGTTTTGCTCAAAGGAAAACGAATAGCTTAACGAGGGGATATCTGCCGCCAGGCCGGGGTAGGTGTTGTCCCGCCAGGTGCCGCCGACATCGTCGGCCTTTTCGAGAATGACAAAATCTGCCAGGCCTTCATTGATCAGCCGAATGCCCGCCCCTATACCGCACAGGCCAGAGCCAACAATAACGGTTTCAAAATCTATTAGGGGTTTGTCTGCTGAGGGGGAAGGTCGAGGGTGTGAGCTAAGCTTGCCCCTGTCATGTTGTTACCTCATGGAATTGATCAAGTTAAGATGTTAATTCGTATCGATAAATTTGCTCGACATTATTTCGTGCCGCTTATCGATTAGATAGAAGTCGGGGCGCATTCTATAACTGTTTGAATAAATGTGTATGGGCTTACATATTATGATGGTGACTCAATAGTTTTGATGGAGGGAAACTCTGGTTGAGTCAGGCGTGTAGATTCATTACTTCAACGGCGTTGACAATAAACAGGCATCTACGCTGGACGATATGCCAGGGATAAGGCCAGTCGCAGTGGGTGACCTGATTTTGGCAGAAGTTCTACAAGGTTTTTGAGAGGATAAGGATTACAAGATTGCGAAATCAGTTTTTGATGAGCTGACAGTTTTTGATTTGCTCGGGAAAGATATGGCGATCAAAAGTAGGAATAATTATAGGGTTTTACGCAAACGAGGTATTACCATTCGTAAAATAATCGATATTATTATCGCCTCATTTTGTATTGAAAGAAAAATGCCGCTGCTTTTTTTCTGATAAAGACTTCAAGCCCTTTGTAAAACACCTGGGCTTAACTACACCCTGAGGTATACATAATGTTTGAGTTGAGTTGCGTACCAATCAATGTTGGGGCAGGAAATCATGTGGTCAAGCCAGCTTAACTTTTGCAGTGCTTGAAACGGGCCGGTATTGCGAGGCTTATGTGCTGTAGTGATAGCGAAGTTGAGCTATCAAAATCGTATCATTTTGGAATTTATAAACGATACGGTGCTCATCATTAATACGACGGGACCAATAGCTGGCTAGTCCGTGCTTTAGTGGTTCGGGCTTGCCAATTCCTTCGTAAGGTGAGC
>JAUUYV010000229.1 GCA_030590275.1 Porticoccaceae bacterium | reverse complement strand
GTCACGTGTTCAAGCCGGTCTAGCCGTCGCTGTGCTCGGCCTTCCACGTTACTTAACCAGCGTTCAAACTTTTCCCTCCGCTCGAGTATCCGGTCTTCCACAGTATTTACCCAGTGTTCAAGTTTGTCTCGCCAAGGTTTTGTTTCATCGGCGTACGATGGGGCGGGAGTAAGTGATAAAGATGCGATAAATAAGCTCGTTAGTAGAATGCTCAAGCTACGACTGTGCATTAATTAGTCTCCGAAACTAGTCAATATCTGTATTGGTGGTGCCAGTGTTCGACCCATAATTATTTGGTTTGTTCATCTTTAATTTAAATATTCTAAAGTTTTGATTTAAAAGATATTAAATATAAAAAATATTAGAAATAAGAATATTAAGTTAAAGGAGTTGTGTCGGCGGAGAGTAGTATATTGGTGATGATGAAGTCCGGAATCTGTTCACATATTGTATGGCTTGATTCTTGTTTTTATGAATTTTCCGTGTTATGTGTTGCGGTTATAAAAATAATTGGAGATTTTTCTCAAAACTGATGTCGACTAGTTATCAGTTTTTAAGCAGGCTGCATAGATTTGTATTTTTAATTTTAGGTTTGTTGTGTCTTGATAGTATGGTTTGATTATTTTGTCAGCAATTTGTTGTTTGTGGTGTTGTCTAAAACTACGGAATATCGATCATGCGAGAGCTTGAGCGCGACGGGTCTTGAGCTTCTCTATTGCTAAGGGTGTAAGGTTGGGCCTGGGATAGACAACTCTGGCCGCAGTAGTTGTGGCGAAAGTAATCACGGCAATTGTGGTGATAGTCGAGAGACCCAGTTGGGTGCAATGTTTTTCCAAATAATTTAAGGGTTTGTGGGGAGGGGTTTACGGGATTAGTTCAGTAGAGATTGTTCTCTCCTCTTAGCATTGACCGTTTCAATCTGTGGGTGTTTGGGAGGGCAATGATGGGCGGGGCGCTCTAAACGACCCGCCACTCAAGGTTGTATCGGTTTCTAGATCTTACCAATAGCTGTCAACTACTTTCAGGATCAGGAAATTTCAGGTTTGGAGATATCGTAAAGTCGTGCGCAGTTATCCCATAGAAATTTCCGTTTGGATTCGTCCGGGAGGTCGAGGGTCAGGAATTTGTCTACTGCATGGGGGAACTTTGAGTCGGGGTGAGGGTAATCGGTAGAAAAAGCCACATTATTGTCCCCCAGAGCATCGACGTATTGCACGGCGGGCTTCTCGTCGCCTTCAACCGAGACAAAGCAATTACGCTGAAAGTATTCTGAAGGCAGGAGCTCCAGTTTGATCTCATGCCGGCCCACGTAGTCTTCGTAGTGATCTTCAAGGCGGTGGATAAGCCAGGGTGCCCAGGAACAGTTCGCTTCAAGAAAGCCCACTCTTAGCGTTGGAAAGCGATCGAAAACGCCGCCTCCAATCATATTGACCATGGCGGACATGGGTCCCAGACAATGTGAAAATGTATGCCACATCATCATCATCTCGGTGTTGCCTAAACCAAAATCTGGGCCTAATTTATCGGGGCCGCCGCCATGGAAACCCACGGGAATATTAAGCTCTTCACAGGTACGCCAGAGGGGGTCGTAATCATGATGATGCCAGTGTTTGTTGTTTACACGGCCAGGCAGTAGAAATATGGATTTAAATCCCAGCTCGACGACGGCACGCCGTGTTTCTTTTACGGCTTCACCGATATCGTGGGGAGCAACCATTGCCGCACCGTAAAGCCGTTTACGGTCAGCATCGCAAAAGTCATAAAGCCAGTTGTTATAAGCGCGTCCAATGGCAGTGGCAAAAGCCGGATCTAGCCCAGCCTTGCCCGCAGTCTGAGAGCTATCAAGACCTATGACAAAAAGTCCCCGGGAGGGATAGAGAACAGCAACATCAACGCCCTCCTGATCCATTGCCCAGAGTTGTGAATCCCCATCCCAGCCGGCATCCATGGCATGTTGATATTCTTTATCCAGGGGTTGTGAGTGGGCCATAATTGGCTCCATCCAATGCATGATATCTGTGCTAATCGGGGATTCCTCTCCATAGAGAACATTAATGTCTCTGGGATAAAGATCGGTTCCGACCGGTGCTTGATCACGGTATTTTGGTTCTATATATCGCTGCCACAGGTCTGAGGGTTCAACCAGATGCATATCAGAGTCGAGTACTAAAAAATCACCTTTCATTATGTTCTCCTATCTTTGGCCAGGGGCTTGGTTCAGAGTAAAAAAGGAACGAGGCAAGATGGCTCAATATTTATAGTTTTTAGAACTGCCGGTTTGAACACAGACAAGTTCTTCCTTTTTTTTGCGCGCTAATCGTACCCTTCTTCTTTGGGTAAGCCCAGTTGAAATTCAAATCAGGGAGTGAGGTTTCGACACTAATCTATCCCGGGGGGATCTACTTATCAGCTGGATTTCGATGTAGCTGGTTTTAGACCTTAAAGAAGTGGCGCACTTGGGAGGGTGTAGTGAACGATTTTTACAAAGCACAGCTTTGTGTGAGCGCAACGACCGGCAGCTGTGCTGGCGGGCCGGGAATCCGACCGAGTTTTATAACTTGCTTAGATGGCGCACTCGGGAGGGTTGACTCAAAACAGCTGATGGCTGTTTTGGCCCCTATGGGACTTCGTCGCTTTGCGACTCGGTCCAAATTGCTGCGCAATTTGTCGAACCTGGGGGAGGTTCTCACCGTCGCTCGTGCACAAAAAACCCGGCTAAAGCCGGGCTTATTTGGCGCACTCGGGAGGATTCGAACCTCCGACCGCCCGGTTCGTAGCCGGGTACTCTATCCAGCTGAGCTACGAGTGCGTGAGGGCGGCTACTATAGGGAAGCGACTCTTTAGCGTCAAGGTTTCAGGCGCCTGTTGGCCATGCTTTCGGTATTAACTAATGCCTCTTTCCCTGCCTTCCCAGTAGGGGGCGCGGAGTTCGCGTCGGAGAATTTTGCCCGAGGGGTTGCGGGGCAGTTCGTCGATAAAATCGATGGATTTAGGGACTTTAAAGCCGGCAATGCGGGTGCGGGTGAAAACGACAATGTCCTTCTCGCTGAGATTGGCGCCGGGGCGCAGTACCACGCAGGCTTTTATGGCTTCGCCCCATTTGTCATCGGGGATGCCGATAACGGCGACATCGATGATGTCTTCATGGGCGTGAATGGCGTTTTCCACCTCGGCAGGAAAGACGTTTTCACCGCCGGTGATAATCATGTCCTTCACGCGGTCCTGAATGTAGACAAAACCTTCGTCGTCCAGGCAGGCGGCGTCGCCGGTGTGATACCAACCCCCGGCTTTTACCTCCTCGGTGTCCTGGGGTTTTTTCCAGTAAGATTTAAGTATCCAGTCGCTTTGTAGCAGAATTTCACCGACTTCGCCGTTTGGCAGTTCATTGCCGTCGGGGTCGACAATTTTAACGGTAGCGCCTTTTACCGGCCTGCCGCAGGAGCGAAGTTTATTGCGTTCCGGCGCGTGATCCTCCGGGGCGAGTTTGGTAATAAGTCCGTAGTTTTCGGTAGCGCCGTAGAGCTGCATAAACTTACAGCCAAACACCTCGGCAGCCTCTTCCTGCACCGATTGGGAGATAGGTGATGCACCGTAGTACATGTATTGCAGCTTACTGTAGTCGCGCTCGCGTACCCGGGGTTCCTGCAGCAACATCTGGATCATGGCGGGGACAAAGAGCGAGTTGGTGATGCCCTGTTCACTCAATATGTCGAGTACTGGGGTGGGCTCAAAGTCCACCAGCAGATGAAAGCTTGCTCCGCGCAGCAAAGGGAATACGGTGAGGTTGACACCACCTACGTGAAACAGGGGCATAACATTGATGAAAACGGCATGCTTGTCCACTGCCATAACATCATTGTCGACAAAGGCCTTATAGACATTTTCATAGCCCTGATTGGTGAGCTGCACGCCCTTGGGCAGGCCGGTGGTGCCCGAGGTGTAGAGGTGAAGAACATCGTCGTCGCCTGTGATTTCGATGGCAGGGCGGGTGTCGCTTTGTCCGTCGCGCCACTGGGCGTAGTCAATCCACCGATCGTGCCCGCCTTCCAGGGCAATTATATGCTTGACGTGAGTGAGATTGGGTTCAATGGCTTCGATGGTGGCGTAAAACTCCGGGCCCACAAAGAGGACCGAGTTTTCCGTGTAGTTGAGTAGCTGTTC
>JAUUYV010000100.1 GCA_030590275.1 Porticoccaceae bacterium | reverse complement strand
GCAGCGCCAACTCCAGATCGTGAAAGCGAACTTTATCCTCCTCTGGCTCAACCTGAAATTGATCCAAACTCCAGCTTGAACTGGCCGTATTTTTGTTCTGGCCACGACGACGAGGCCGACGTTGCGAAGAACGTTGTGGCGAAGACGTCTGCTCTTTTTGATCCTCAGTTGGTTTATTGCCAGTTGGTTTATTGCCAGTAGGCTGACTACCAGAAGAAGATTGATCGGAAAGCGGTTGATCCATAGAAAACTACTTTAAGTAAGGTCTGAGCCAACAGCCCTGAGCTAAAAAACAGCCCTGAGCTAATAAAAGCCTGAGCCACTAGAACCGGGCCAATAAGTGCTGGCTAAAAAACGTCCATTGTAGCACGACCGAGCACAAGCTAATTTACTCAGCCAGAACATCCCAGAGATTAGGAAGAATCATCTCCAAGCCAGCGCGCCAGCCAGTAATCGAGACTAAAGAAACGCCCTCCTCCCGTAAAGAACAAACTTAAAAGGAGAATAAAATAAGTGGCTGCAAACTCGATCCCATTATTTAAAACCACAAAACTACCCTTTTCAGTCAACCAGGAATAGTTTCCATGCTCCTTAAGTATCTGTTTAGCGGCGCTCACCCGCTTGCCAACTTCCACACTGTTTTCCAGACTGTGTTTGGCAGCAGGGACTCCCGCCATCGCTACCACCTTCGCCGAACTGGTTTCCGGGTCACCAGGAGCAATGGCGAACCAGCCATTCTCCCAATGCACAGCAAAAGCCGCTACCAACATGGACACCATTAAGGGGATAGTCACCCAGCGAACCGCAAAACCAATCAGTAGCAACAGACCGCCTGCAAACTCCGCTGCCGCCGCTAAAAACACCATCACCGCTGGTGCCGGCAAACCTAGTCCCCAATCCGGGTTACCGAACCAGCTGACCATATCTTCAAAATTCATGAATTTATGCAAACCCGCAGCAATCATAACGGGGGCGAGAAACAACCTGAAAAGCAATGGTGGCAAACCGTCAAGATATTTAAGGCGTCCAAAAATGCTCTGGTGAAGCGTTTGATATAGCGTTATCGGTGAAGCCATAATTCCGCCTTCCCTTTAGTTGTGATTGTTGTCAGCATGTACTCCTACTGAGGAAGTTTTGATAAGACTTATCGAAGAAAATTCCCTTCATCTTCAATCTGCTTGCTTTACCCCTGTCGATACCCGGGATCTACGCAGCAACCAAACGGCTGCCTGCACAAAACTCGCATCCCTGCTTGTGCTTAGAGGCCATTAAATAATGTTCATTGATTAGCATTCATCGAATGACTGATCCGAGCATAATACGCATTGAGGGTTTCTGATTGCCCCATTCCCGTCACGATACGCGCGTGAGAGCGATTAAAATGGGAGGGGTCTTCAATACCGCAAGTATGGGCAATAATATTAACTTCTTTAACCATATTAGCAACGTAGTAGGCAACACGTGCGGCCTTATCGGTAACGTCAAGACCCCGTTGAAGATCGGGGTTGTGGGTAGCGACACCTGTAGGACAGGTATTTTTATTGCACTGCATTGCCTGAATACAACCTAGCGCGAACATGAACCCGCGGGCAGATGTCGCAAAATCAGCACCGACGCACAGCGCCCAGGCCACATCAACTGGGGTGATAAGCTTACCAGCAGCCACCACCCGAATACGTTCTCGCAAGCCATACTCTTTCAGTCTATCAATGACTTCTGGCAAGCTCTCGCGAATGGTGAGGCCGGCATGATCCATCAAACTTTGCGGCGCGGCGCCAGTGCCGCCATCACCACTATCAATAGTTATAAAATCAGGGGCATGCTCCTGACCTCGCCGTAAAATTTCTTCGAATAGTTGATCAAAAAATCGTAGCCCTCCTACCACCATTTTAAAGCCCACAGGCTTTCCAGTTAGTTCGCGAATATAGCTAATCCTATCCAGCAAGTCTTTGACGTTTCGAATATCGGGATGACCGTTAGGGCTAATAGACGTCTCTCCTACAGGAATATCACGAGCAAGCGCAACCTCTTCGGTGACCTTCACCCCAGGCAGAATCCCACCTTTACCTGGCTTGGCTCCCTGGCTTAATTTAATTTCAAACATCTTCACCTGACCGTGGGCGGCGATTCCTAGAAGTTTGTCATCGCTCCAGCCACCGTCTTCACCACGAATACCGTATTTGGCGGTGCCAATCTGGAAGACCACATCGCAATTACCGGACAGATGATAGCTTGAAAGCCCCCCCTCCCCGGTATTTAACCAACAGCCCGCAGCTGCGCAACCTTTGGATAGAGCATCCACCGCAGGCTTTGAAATTGCTCCAAAACTCATAGCAGACACGTTGAAATACGATTTGGCGAGGTAGGGCGACCGGCAGTGAGGACCAATTTCTACCGGATGCACATGGTCTTCCTGAGTCTTCAGCGGGGGAAAAGGATGAGGTACAAATAAAACTGCACCCGGAGCAGTAGCATTGACGGTGGATCCAAATGCGATGGTGCTATCGCTATTTTTTGCTGCCCGATATACCCAGGAACGTTGCGCCCTGTTGAAGGGCATTTCCTCGCGATCCATAGCAAAAAAATACTGTCGAAAAAACTCCCCGAGATGCTCGAAAAAGTAGCGGAAACGCCCAATAACGGGATAATTACGCCGAAGGGTATGCTGCTTTTGACGAACGTCTACCACATACATCCAGACCACTACCGCCAGGCCAATTAAAAACACTGCGAGAATAGTAACTGCAAACACCTGTAATACGAGAATCCACACAGAAAAATCGGATTGTTCCACAATAACTCCCAATCACTTTGTTAACCTGACAGTTTTGGTCGCCAGGTTGATAAGATTAGCTCACGAACACCTTCCTGCTCACCAGTCCAGTACTGCTTGACAGCGCGCTAAACGATAAAGCATTTTTTATAACTCTGTTTAAAAATAACTACCACAATCACGAAAACTTCGGTGTCAGCGTGTAAAATAATTCAAAACGGCGCTCTTTGACAGTGCCAACTGGAGACTTATCCCCTTGCAGCCCCCCACCAAGCCCAATACCGTGGAAGGTCTCGATTCAAGGCTTATAAAGCCGATCAGCTCCACGACAGAAAGTTTCGGGGTAGAAGGGGCAACAACAGATACCCGCCGGGATCTCGTCCGCCGTATCGTTAATCTTGCCCTGCCCATCACCGTCGGGCAGTTAGCCATCGTCGGCATGAGCATTACCGACATTATAGTCGCCGGCCGGGTAAGCACCGATGACCTGGCCGCCGTAGCGCTCGGTAGTACCGTATTTAACCTTTCCATCATGCTTGTAGTTGGCATTATGTTGGGTAATGGGCCGCTGATTGGCCAACTCTATGGCGCGGGGGACACAAAAGGCATAAGACGACAATTCCAGGGCGCCCTCAAACTTGCCATGCCACTGGGTATATTTTCAGCCTGCGGTATTACGCTAGGTATCCTGACCTTGCCTTATCTAGACACCACAGATACGGTCCGCGATCTTACTCAGGCTTATCTGCTGCCGATGTCGGGCTCAGCTTTTTTACTCCCCTACATGATGGTTTTTCGCACCAGTTTCGAAAGCCTGGATCACCCCCGCGTCGCCATGGTCTTTAATAGCGCTGGATTTTTAATCAACATCCCTGTCGATCTGGCATTTGTCTTTGGCTGGTGGGAAATCCCCGCCCTCGGTGGAGCAGGTTGTGGCTGGGCCACCCTGCTGGTATCGCTGTTTATTGTCTTAGGCGAGCTCATTTACACTCGAATATCTTCGACACTGACCACTTTCCATCTACTGTCTCGAGATATCAAAACTCGTTGGCGCGACAGCAGGGAAACACTAAAGGTTGGCCTCCCCATTGGCGGTGCGATCCTGGCGGAGGGCGGCTTCTTCCTGATTATTCCGCTATTTGTCGCCCACCTGGGTGCAACAGTAGTGAGCGGCCACTCTATCGCGATCTCCGTGGACTGGGTGATGTTTATGATCCCTATGGGTATATCCCAGGCCATCTCTGTACTGGTAGCCCATGAACTAGGACAACAAACTGAAACACGGGCGCGTCGCATGGCTTTTGCCGGTATCGGTTTTGCCGCCGCCCTTGCCTTACTGCAGGCGCTTACCGTCATTATTTTCCGCGACCACATCACCGCAATGTTTAGCCCCGATCAAACGGTCCGCGAGCTAGCCTCATTGCTATTAGTTTACGCCGCTGCCTTCAGGGTTTTTGACGCCATAAACATTTGTGGTAACGGAGCGCTGCGCGGATACAAGGACACAAGAATTACCCTGCTTCTCGCTGCAGGTGCCTACTGGATACTCGGATTTCCGCTTTCGTATTCGCTTGCTATAACAAACTTGTGGGGTCCCATGCGAGGCGTCGAAGGGTTCTGGATTGGCATGGTAAGCACCCTCATCATTATCGCTACCCTGACCACTCTAAGAGTGAGACACACGTCTCAAACCTTTATCTCAAAAACCAAATAAAACATAAAGAAACCCAGGCGCTAACTTGGCACACATAGCGTGGTTCGCTATCATTGTAGCGATGGCTACTCTCTCCGCACAAGAAGAAGATATACGCAACAAACGCCACTCCAGACGGCCGCATTTTGGAGCCCTGGCGAAGGTTTACGACTACCCTTCAAAGAGAGAAATCGGCTACCTCGGCGACATATCGACCCGCGGCTTTATGCTATTTACCCACTGCCATTTCCCTGATGACGGACACCAGCTGGTTGTTATCAAATTACCACATCCAGACAAAGGCGAAGTTTTAATTCACGCAGGAGTACGAATAAGCTGGCAACGCCGGGATTTCAATAATCCTCACCAATACTGTGCCGGGTGTAAAATTATCGCACTTTCGCCAACCAATCGATTACTACTACTACAGGCCGCCGATATTTTTGGTGTTTCCTCCTGAACATCTTATCTGTCATTCCCCGTTTGCTACTTAATTGGCCATCTGTCCAAATCATCTTTCCAATACAAAAAGCTAGCGAAAACTCTGCGCTAAACATGACACAAATTTTTCCACAAACAAATAATCACAAAAGGCGCTCAGCCTCGTATTTATCCGCCATCCCAGTTTTATTATTAACAGCAATGCTCGGCGCCTGCGGTAATGTATTACCTCATACGGAAGACACCGCTCGAACCCGCTGGGACTATTTTGATGATGCACTGAACGATTACAACAAAATTGTTCCCTACGAAACCAGCGTAGATCAACTAAAAAAGCTTGGTTACGACCCCTTCTCCCAGCCCAACATCAAAGTCCTTTCTTATCTGGATATTATTGCCCGCTTTATGCCAAAACAGTCCATCACTCTCGAAGACCTGGATCCTGGCCTGAGTAATTGTATTCGCGCCCAAAATAAGTGCTTGGGCTACGAAGCCCACCCCCGAAGAATTAAAAGCAAACGGGTTGGAAACGTATTTATGGATCTATTTACTTTTAAGCGGAAGACCATTAAAACAGGCTGGACTTTTGATGCCTTAATCGTGATCAAAAACGATACGGTTGTCTATAAAATATGGAGTGGAGAACCCAATGTGAGCGGAGAAAAAATTCGCAAAAACCCTCTTGGGCCCCTGCAAGCTATTAACGCATCGACTATTCGTAGCGTAGTGAACTAGAAACCAGTTTAAATACGCTTACTCTAAGTCTCACCAAAACCCTTGATAGCCCCCAATAATTGGCGACAGGTAACTTGCCCAATTAATTTTCCATTCTCGACGACAGGGCGCCTCCGGTGCTTGTGATCCAGCATAGTGGCAGCAACCGTAATAATATCCTCGTCGGGACGGTTGACTTCGACCTCTGCCGTCATCACATCTTTGACTATCTCTGCTCCAGGGGTATTGCCATTGTAGACCGCACTAACCATAGCCTTCAGGCAGTCTAATTCGGACAACATACCCACCAAATTTGTGTCATTATCAACAACGACAACACCTGAAAGTTTATTTTCCAATATGACCTGCGCAGCCTCAGATACGGTTATGCTTTGTTCTACCGTAACCGGTTTACGCATGTATTCCCGCACTTCAATGGACTTTGACATACTTGGTTTCTCGTATTTTTATTATTTATCCCAAAAGGGTTTTCGTTTGTGATGTAAGCAATCATCTAGGGCTGTTTACACTGAAAGTATAACCCGTCTAATTTAAACAAGCTCTTGCATTATCTCAGGTGCGGAAGGTTTATCAGAGCATCCTTATAAGATATTTCCACGCAGCTTAATTGATGTTAGATCTTACCAGCAGGTTTTATTTTACTCTCACAGCGATAGCTCCCACCACTCACTCGCTCAAGCCCGGCCATATCGCACCAGGTAGCCACATCACTGTAATGCGCTTTCAATCTACTGCGCACGCCTTCACCCTGATCACTGCCGTGTTCAATTAATATCCAGCCTTCTTCAGCCAGGAAACCCACAGCCCGAGTAATAATCTTTTCTATATCCGCGAATCCAGCTTCTTTGGCCACAAGCGCCGAATACGGTTCAAAACGAACGTCTCCTTTCTCCAGATGTGGGTCGTTGGGGGCAATATAAGGTGGATTACTGAGAATTAAACCGAATTTTCGGTCACCGTCGATATTTGAAAACCAGTCGCTTTGACTCACGCGTACATGCTCAAAACCCAGACGAGCACGGTTATTTTCCGCTAAAGCTACAGCTTCCGGCAAGTTGTCTACCGCGAGTATTTGCCAAT
>JAUUYV010000067.1 GCA_030590275.1 Porticoccaceae bacterium | reverse complement strand
GCACTGAGGATGCGTCCAGCCTCGGCTAGTATTTGCTCTGGACTACCATGCTCGGACAGACAATAACTCAGAACATTCCGATTAAGCACTAACTGACGCTGGGTTTGTTGATCAAAGGTAAAGGCACATATTACTGATGCCTGAGGGTGACAGTTGGATACATAACCAGCCATGCGTCCAGACCGGGTCGGGACAATAATCGCCTTTGCATTAAGGGACTCAGCCAATTTGACCGCTGCAGCGGCGATCTGCTGTTTATCGTGTTGCAAAATCAGCTCGTCGGCAAACCTCAAACCCCGGCTATTTTCTATGGAACGTGCTATCCGATCGAGGGTTTCCACACAGCGCACTGGGTATTTCCCCACAGTGGTTTCACCGGACAGCATAATGGCATCGGCTTCCTCATAAACCGCATTAGCCACATCGGTAACTTCAGCTCGTGTAGGCATAGGGTTTTCAATCATGGACTCCAGCATATGAGTTGCCACAATCACTGGTTTCCCATGCCGTGCACACTGACGAATGATGCGTCGCTGAACCCTCGGTAGAGCCTCCATGGGGATTTCCACCCCCAAATCGCCGCGGGCAACCATAATGCCGTCAGCGACCTGGATAATCTCCTCTACATTATTCAGACCTTCCTCATCCTCAATTTTGGCTATTATCTTAATATTGGCGTCATTATCCGTTAAAATCTCCCTAAGTTCGGCAATATCACCGGCATCTCTCACAAAAGATAGTGCGATAAAATCAACGCCTTGCTCAATAGCGAACTGTATATCTTTCTTGTCTTTTTCGGTAATTGATGGCAAGTTCACGCGTATTCCCGGCAAGTTCACGTGCCTTTTACTTTTCAACACACCACCATCAACGACCCGGCACTTCATCACCGGGGCCTGCTTTTCGAGCACCTCCAGGTTGATCAGGCCATTATCGACGGTGATTCGGTCTCCCACATCGACATCATTAATCAAGTCTGCATAGTTAATCTGAATCGAGCTGGCCTCCACATCGCCTTCACCGCGAGCAACCACGCTAATAACGTCACCCTTCTTTAGATCGAGATCGGCCGCGAGGTCACCCGTGCGAATCTCTGGGCCCTGAGTGTCTATTAGCACCCCAACCGGATGGCGTGCGGTTTTATTGAGCTCAGCAATAGCCGCGATCACCTGACTGTGGAACAGATGATCGCCATGAGACATATTTAAACGGACAATATTCATTCCCGCTTCGATCATTTCATCCAGGACTTCAGGTGAAGAAGTCACCGGACCAACGGTGCAAATAATTTTAGTTTTTCGCATGTAGGCTTCTCTTAGGGCCGGCTAGTACTAGCCCAGATAAATTCACGCTCGGTGGCAACAGCATGCAAGGGGATGTCCCAGGCTGCAGGCTCGAGTTCATCGACCTGCTGAAAACTATGGGCAAGCCCGATCAGCAGGGGCCTTTTCCCTGGTTTTCGGCTAACAAAGGCTAAACTACTATCGTAGAAACCGCCTCCCATACCCAACCTGTTACCGCTTCGATCATAAGCTACGAGCGGGAGAAAAATAACATCCATAGTCCAGGCAGGAACTATCCTGTGCAAATGCAAGGGCGGCTCCTCAATACCGAAATGATTACACCTGAGTTTTTCTCCCGTCTGGTGTGGCAGAAAATAAAGGCGATTGTATTTAAGCGGATGCAGAACGGGCAAAAAACAAATCTTACCGACGGTTTCGGCCAGTTGTTTTATGGGCTCTGGATTAATTTCGCCGCCGTGAGCCAGATAAAGGGCGACGCGCGACGCGCGACGAAATTCAGGCCGCCGGGCAATAACTCCAAGTAATTTATTAGCGGTAGTGGCTTCAACATTGTTATCGAGCTGACGTCGAGCCTGCCGCATAGATGTGCGAATTTCCGATCGATTCGAGCGGACACCAGCGAGCGAATTTGCAGACAGCGATTGAACCAGAGTATTACCTTGCTATGGTTGTGCGGTAGGCAAGCCAACTGACCAGGCTAAGAACCAGCAGCCTTCTACTAATCTAACCCAGATCAAGTATTAACTCCCGGGAGTGCCGCTGTCAAAGTTGCCTTGAACCGAAAGGTTCAAGGTGGGCATCCCCCTCGGGCTTCAGGCTCTCCGTCTAGCGGATATGCACAACAGCTCGGTAAGTGATTCCCGGTTAGGCGATATCGGCTCAAGGACATTATGACTGGCAAACACCCCAGGATCGTCCAAGTATAATCGATACCGGTAAGTTTCCGTAGTGAATAGATTGTGACAGAGAACCCGTAATAGCGAAAAAACAGCAGGGAGAGGATTGCTTAGGCCGAGAGCCGACCATCAGAGGCAGTCATTGTAGGCGGTTTAGCCGGAACCCGACCGAGAATTCTACGCCAGGTCAGACAGCGCCTGGGTCAATTTTTTGTCCAACCGACTCAGATCTTTGCTCGCTGTTTTAGCATTCGAAGCGAGGGCTTTAGTCTCCTGTAGCTCATGAGCAAGATTGAGGGCTACCATGACAGCAATTCGCTCAAGCCCAATAACATTGCCAGTTTTGCGAATCTCGCGCATACGCTGATCCAGATTATCGGCTGCCTTCATGAGCCCTTCTCGCTCTTCGAGAGGACAAGCTACCTGATACTCTTTATCGAGCACTCGGATAATGACTGTATTATTTATATCACTCACCTTTCGGTTCTCAGGATGTGCTCTAAATCGAAACTTCTAAACCCCTGACACAACACTCAACCATCAGGGCTGAGTGCTTTAAGTCGGCTAATCATTCCCTCAACTTTAGAGCGCGCTTCATCATTTTTTTCTAGCAAACGACCACGCTCCTTCACAAGTTTGGCTTCCCTGTTTTTGAGCGAACCATTTTCAGATTTCAGCTGGCCGCTCAAAGCAAGCAATTGATCAATCTTTTGTTCTAAATTGTCGATCGAATCGTTACTCATAGCCATCCCTTATCGATAATAACAACTAGACTATATTGCCCTCGTGGACAACGGTCAACAATGTTGATGTTATTTCGAGAAATACGTCCCTATTTTATTGCTTTTTTTGACATTTTTAGCAAACCGCCTTATGGATGAAGCATCGACACCATCATGATAGGATGCATGACCCTACCAACGATTGTGCTGCTGTGAACGCCTTTGACCGCCTCAGCGAGACCTTTGCCGAAGCCGATATCAGTCAGCCTCCCGCTGAATGGCACGGGTTTTTATGTGGTGCCGCTACCAGCCAGACATTATCCGAAACCGAGCTGGTAATACTGGTCTCAGAAGAACTCGCCTCGGACCACACAGACTCCTCAGCATTACAACAGATCGTGACGGAGTTTGCCCAGATCAGTCTAGCAGAGCTCAATGATGACAACTTCGGTTTTCAGTTGATCCTGCCTGATGATGACTGGCCGCTCCCGGATCGAGTCGAAGCCCTGGCTGCCTGGAGCGAAGGTTATCTGTCCGGCCTGGGCCAATCCAGGGCTTTGAGCGCGAGCTCCATGTCCGAAGAATCAAGCATTGCGTTGAATGACATTGCTGCCATTAGTCAGGCCTCTACTGAACTGGAGGAAACCGGGTCAGAAGAGCAGGACTACATGGAGCTGGTGGAGTATGTCCGGATTGCGGTATTGTTGATCCACTCCGAATTGCGCAACCAACATGGTGCCGCGCCAACACCCCAGGGTTCGACACAGTTACATTAGCTTCCTGGAACAAAACCAGGATGGCCAAATCACTTTAGACCTGGGGCAAGCTAACCCCACACCCCAAGCTAAACTTCATCGTGACTTAAACCTACTATGATTAAGCAAAAAGACTATGGCGATTAAGCAAAAAGACTACGGCCGCCGCCGCCGCAATCTAATGTCGATGATGGATAATAACAGTATCGCGATACTGACTTCAGCGCCCGAACAGGTGCGCAGCAAGGACACCCACTTTCCCTATCGGCAAGACAGCAATTTCTCCTATCTCACTGGCTTTCCCGAACCAGAATCTGTGCTGGTATTAATTCCTGGTCGAAAACAGGGCGAGTTCATACTATTTTGCCGGGATCGCGATCCAGCTCGGGAAATTTGGGATGGCTACCGAGCCGGCCCGGATGGGGCTGTAGAAAATTACGCGGCCGATGATGCTTTTCCTATCGGAGACATCGACGACATTTTGCCGGGCCTCATCGAAGGTCGAGACCGTGTTTACTACGCAGTAGGTAAGGACCAGACCTTTGACGCTCGGCTAATGGGCTGGATAAACGGAATTCGAGATCAGGCCCGCACCGGAGCTGTGCCCCCCGGAGAGTTTATCGATCTGAATCACCTGATCCACGAAATGCGTTTATTCAAAAGTGCTACGGAACTCAGAGTAATGCGTAAGTCTGCGAAAATTGCGGCTCGCGCCCACTGTCGCGCAATGAGAATAGCCAAACCCGGTCTTTACGAATACCAGTTGCAAGCCGAGATCGAGCATGAATTTGCGGCCGCTGGTGCCAGCTACCCCGCCTACAGCTCCATTGTCGGCGGGGGTGCTAATGGTTGTGTGCTCCATTACGTAGAAAATAGTAGCCTTCTTCAGGACGGTGACCTGGTTTTAATCGATGCCGGTTGCGAGTTCGACCACTACGCCTCCGATATCACCCGGACTTTTCCCGTGAACGGCAGCTTTTCCACCGAGCAAAAAGCCCTTTATGAGCTCGTTCTTGCCGCCCAACAAGCTGCCATTGATGTGACCGTAGAGGGCAAGCCCTGGAATGCACCTCACGAGGCGACCGTCGAAGTAATTACGGAAGGCCTGGTAGAGCTGGGCTTACTAAAAGGCAAAGTTGCAGACCTGATCAAGGATAATGCCTATTTCGATTTTTATATGCACCGCGCTGGCCACTGGTTGGGTATGGACGTACACGACGAAGGAGACTACAAGGTTGATAACCAGTGGCGCCAAATCGAACGAGGCATGGTGATGACGGTAGAACCTGGTATCTACATTTCCCCAAATAACAAAAAAGTCTCCAAAAAGTGGCGGGGGATTGGTATCCGTATCGAAGACGACATTGCCATTACCGCCAAAGGCAGTGAAGTACTTACCGCAAACGTACCCAAAGCTGTGGCCGACATCGAGGCCCTGATGGCCGGGTAATATGACTCCAACTCAACAAGCTAATATCGCTATTGTTGGCAGCGGCCTGACGGCCCTCGCCAGCGCTGCCTTGTTATCCAGGGCGGAACCTTCGTGGCGAGTAATGCTGATTACAGCGCCTTCTTTCGAATCAAATCGGGACCTCGTACCCAAAGATGTCAGAACCACCGCCTTATCAGCCAGCAGCCTCGAGATCTTTACTGCGCTCGGTCTTTACGATGACATCCGTGCCCAATCGGCTCAAATCGAAACTATCGAAGTAAGTGACCGAGGACATAGTGGGCTAACTCGCCTGAAAAAGGGTAACAGCAGCTTCCCGCTTGGGCTGGTGATAGAAAACTCTCTGCTTTCTGCTCAGCTCGAAGCACTAATTTCCAGACAAGACAATATTGACCGGCTCACTACTACTGAGTTCCAGGCGATCAAGCCAAACCGAAAGGGCTTTTGTTTAATGCTGCCTAACGCGGAAGTAAACACTCACTTCTTAATCGCTGCCGACGGAGCCACCTCACCGGTTAGAGAACATCTGGGGATTCGCCAGCATGCCCATGATTACCAACAAACCGCACTGGTTGCGACACTGATACTGGCCAGGCCTCAAGAAGGCGTTGCCTATGAGCGCTTTACCAGCGATGGTCCTGTTGCGCTGCTGCCTTTAGCCAATACTGCCGAGGGCGAACATCGCGCATCACTTGTCTGGACACTGCCCAATGAACGAGCCAAAGAACTCCAGACCACTTTGAATGAGCGTTCCGGCGAACACCCTCAAATTAGCAGCTCTGCAGAAACCTACCTGCTAGATCAGCTGGGCAAAGCCTTTGGTCATCGGGCTGGCATCATTCAGGGGCTTAGCGATACAAGGTTCATCCCACTGCATCGTAAATTATCGACTGAATTAATCCGCAGCCATGTGGCGCTGATAGGCAGCGCTGCTTATAGCCTGCATCCGGTAGCAGGCCAGGGCTTTAATCTTGCACTACGCGACATAGCAGCCTTAACTGAAAACCTGCTCAATGCCCACCGGCAAGGCCGCAGCCTGGGAGAACTCAAGGACTTATTACTCTACTTGAGCAGCCGCGAACAGGACCAACTGCGCACCGTACTACTCAGCGACCAGCTACCCCGATTATTTGCTAAGCGCTCTCCCCTGATGATACTGGGCAGAAACCTCGGTTTGATGGGCTTAAACCTCAGCCCCATGTTACGACAGGCATTCACACGTAACGCAGCGGGGCTAGGCACCAAACAAACTCGGCTCGACGGCCACTACGCGAGCATAAACACCTCCGGAGATTCGCCATGAACTCCCCGCGACCTGGTTCAGACCAGAGTTCAGACCAGACAAAACATTACGATGTTGCAATTGTCGGTGCGGGCCCAGTCGGAATAGCCTTCGCATTGGCGCTAGCCCAATCACCCATGGGTGAAACTCTAAGCATCGCGCTGATAGAGTCCAAACCCCCGCAACAGCCACCGACCGGCAATAATTTCGATACCCGAGTATTGGCCATCAATGAAAAATCACGACAACTGCTGGATACCCTGGTTGATAAACCTCTTTTTAAGGCCTCTCACCCTTCGCGGGTCTGTCCTTACGACACCATGGAAGTATGGGATTCCAGTGGCAACGGTCATACCCACTTTGATTGTGCAGAATTACACCACGACAGCCTGGGTCATATCGTCGAGCAATCGGTACTAAGCTCCGCATTACTGGATTCAGTGGCAAAAACCCCGCGCATCAATTTTCTTTATCCTCAAACTTTAGTCGACATCCAGCACATAGAGTCTTCAATTGAGAAAGGGTCTTCAGCTAATAAAGTGCAAAACCCCGAAGACATGATCTACGTTCATCTCGATACCGGCATACTGACTACGGCTCTACTGATTGGTGCCGATGGCGGTCATTCCCGAGTACGTGAACTGCTCGGCATTCACCACCAGACAAAAGATACTGGCCATACTGCAATTGTAGCTGCCATAAAAACCGACAAAACCCATAACCATTGTGCCCGCCAGTGGTTTACTCCGTCGGGACCCCTGGCTTTTTTACCCTTGCAGACTGAAACTGGAGACAGAAACTTCGTCTCTATTGTGTGGTCACAACAGCACCAACGTGCCAACCACCTGATGGCACTGGACGAAAAACAATTCTGTAAGGAATTACAACTCGCTTGCGAGCACAGTGCCGACACACTCAAGCTGGCAAGCCCACGAATCACCGCTCCGCTGGTACAGTCTCATGCCCTCGACTACGTACAGACAGGAGCAGCTTTACTTGGCGATGCGGCTCACGCCATTCACCCGCTCGCGGGGCAGGGTGTTAACCTGGGATTTTCAGATGTCATAGTACTAGTCGACGAGCTTAACCGGACATTTCGGAAGGGTTTGGTGATTAACCATCCGCTAGCACTACGTCGCTATCAACGTCGCCGTAAGCTCGAAAACCGTTTCGCCGAGCTAGCCATGGACAGCTTAAAGACCTTGTTCCAACAGAAAGATCTGAAGACAATGCTATTACGCAACCAGGGCATACGTATTTTTGACAAGACCATAACGCTTAAACACGCCGTGATTAAGCGAGCTATGGGCATCAAATAAATAATTAAACCGATCCAGATATGCGTGGGTACGTTTACCAACAACTTGATCGTTCGCATAGACAAAAGCACACCAACGAACGATATCTCAAGACAAAAAAAAGGCGGTACGCTAGTCCGAAACTCGGGGTTGCGTACCGCCTAAAAACCTGTCTATGT